>NZ_DATMGA010000027.1:0-132082 GCF_035555955.1 Eoetvoesiella sp.
CGTACTCCTGGAAGACCGGGCCGCGGTCCGGCCCCGGGCCCTGCACCACCTGGCCGTCGACCCGGATTTGCCCCGCCGAGACATCCTCGAAGCCGCCCACCATGTACAGCAAGGTGCTTTTGCCGCAGCCGCTGGGCCCCAGGATGGACAGGAACTGCCCTTCGGGAACATCCAGCGAGATGTCCCGAATGGCGGTGTGCGACGTGCCTCTGGCGGTCTGGAAAGTCTTTCCCAGTTGCTCGATGTTGATCATTTTACCGGCGCTATCGTGTCTTTGCGGACGAAGTCTTTGATATTCAAGGCCTTGGAAAGGAAGCCGGCCTTGTAATAGAGGTCCCAGGTCTTCTGGATGGAATCCAGGTTGGGCTTCATGTCCTTGTCGCGCGCGAAGTCCTTGTCGGTCATGAGGTACTTGCTCAGCAGCGCGGCGGGCGCGCGGGTGACTTCCGAAGTAACGGCCACCGCCAGCGAGTGATCGGCCTGCACCATGTTCATGGCGCGCTCGAGATCCTTGATGTAGGCCTGGACCACTTCGGGATGCGCATTGGTGTATTCCTGGCTGCAGCCTTCGAAGATCTGTACTTGGGGTGTTTGCACATCGGCCTGCGATGCCAGTTCGCGCAGGTCGCCTTTTTCCTGCGACAACAGGGCGAAGGGCTGGACCATGGTACCCAGGTCGATGCGCCCCGAACGGATCGCATCGGCCATGGGAGGGAAACCGGTTTCCACGATCTTCACGTCTTTCTTGGGATCGAGCCCATTCTTTTCAAGCCACAGCACCAGGTTGAAGTACACGCCCGAGCCGTAGGCGTTGGTGCCCAGCACCTTGCCCTTGAGGTCGGCGGCGCTCTTGATGGGGCTGTCTTTTTTAACCGCCCAGTACACCGTGAAGAAGCCTTTCTTTTCGTAGACGTGCTGGGCCACGATATAGGCCTTGAGCCCGCTTTCTATGGCCCCCTGCGCCAGCGACATGGGAGCCATGGTCGAGCAATTGAGCACGTTGGCGCGCATGGCCTGGATCATGGGCGAGGTGCCCTGGAACTGCGTCCACTTGATGGTGTATTTTTTGCCCAGGTCGGGGAACATCTCGGGCCGCTTCATCATCAAGTACTTGGCTTCTTCGGCGGGAATCGTCCAGCCCACCTTCAGCTCGGGTATGTCGGCCGCCAATGTCGGCGCGGCCACCATCATGACGCCCATGGCGGCCAGTATTGCTTGTACATTTTTTTTCATTGTTCAGTCTCCTTTTGCCACGTTGGAAGTTGCGCTTTGGTTCAGCCCGAAATGCCCCAGCATTGCCAGGACACGGGCCAATACATCGCGCCGATACGCCTCAAGGTCCACCCCCTCGTACGAATGAAATCCGCTTGCCGACCGTAAACCGTTTTTGCCCTCTTGCATATATTGCCGCACGATCTCCGGCATGGCATAACGATTTTCGTCGAGGTTTTTGGCAAGGTAATTATTGGCGTGATACAGAATGTCGTTGCCGCCATAATCAATGAACTCCAGCACGCCGATGGCCGCAAAGCGAAAGCCCAGGCCATAGCGGGTTGCCAGATCTATTTGTTCGGCCGTGGCCACTTTTTCTTCGACCATGCGCGCCGCTTCGTTCATGACCAGCGTTTGCAGGCGCGGCACGATGTAGCCCGGGCTGCAGCTGCATTCCACCGGCACTTTGCCAATGGATTTCAGGCTGTCCTTCAGCGCCTGCACGGCCGCGGCATCGGTGCCCGCGTGCGCGCTGACCTCGACCAGGGGAATCAGGTAGGCGGGGTTGAGCCAGTGCGCGTTCATGAACCGCTGCGGCTTGTACACCAGGGCGGCCAGGTCGGAAGCCAGCATGGTAGAGGTGCTGGAAGCAATGATGGCGTCGTCCGACACCGCCGTGCCTATGCGGCCCAGCGCGTCGCGCTTGGCTTCGGGGGTTTCGGGAACGCCTTCGTACACAATGGGCGCCGTGGCCAGAACCGCGTCGGCTTCGTCCAGGGCGTAGATGCCGATGCGGCCCAGAATGGGTTCGATCTGCTCGGCCGCGAACATGCCCAGGTCCGCCAGTTGCCTAAGGGTAAGCGCAAGTTCGCTGGAAATGCTTTGCCGCAGTTCTTCGTACTGCTGCGGGCTGCGCGGCTTGAAGTCGATGATGGCGGCGGACTGGCCATGGATGGCATATGCCAGGGCAATGCCCCGGCCCATGCGGCCGGCGCCTATGGTGGCGATCGGGCCGGCATTCTTGGCCATCATGCTCTCCCTTCGACCAGCAGCTCGTGCATGTCGGCGCGCGACAAATGCGCCAGCCCCAGGGCATCGAGCGTGCGCTCGCCCAGGCGCAGGTCGCGCCCGACGATGCCGCCGGCAATCGCCAGCAGGCCGCTGGCCACCGGCGCATCGCACTCGGCCCAGTTGGCCACCGACACCAGAAAGGCCAGGCCCAGCATGGTGTCTTCGGTCATGTAGCGATGCGAGTGCAGGTCGATTTTCTCGCGCCAGTCGCCGCTGTCGACCAGCTTGCTGTGCGAATCGCCGTACATCCATTGATCGTTCTGGTAGTGGTCGGACAGCGGGAAATGCGGCGCCTTGTAGCCTATGGCCTCGCGGATGGCGATGCGTTCGTTGTCGAGCTTGTCGGTTACCGAGCGCACCGCCGGCTGGGTGCCTTCGTTGTGGATGTCCCACTCCGGAAAGTGCTGCAGCGGCGCGGCATTCATGAGGATCAGCGGGGGATGGATGATGGGGCCGGCGTTCATCAACGCGCCCGACAGCGCGTCTTCGCAAGGCTCGATGCAAGGAAACGCCTGCTTGATGACCGCCATGGCGTGCGCCGCGCGCTTGGCCGGATAGACGCCCGTCGGCAGGCGGGTGGCCCGCATGGTGACGGCCACGTTGTCGGGCCCGTGCTTGCGCACCAGCCACGGCAGGGTGCCGGTTTCGGCCCAGGTGACCTCGGCCTTGTTGCCCGCGGCGCGCACCGCCTCGCTCATGATGTAGCTGCCGAAAGTGCCGGGCGGCAAGTACACCACCTGGCCGTCTTCGAGATAAGGCGCCACGGCCTTGGCGATATCCAGTTGCGCGATAGCAGGCGAAGGAATCAATATGAGCTGCGCACCGCGGATGGCATCGCCGATATCGGGGCAGACCTTGGCGATGCGCACATCGCGCTCGCCGTCGCTGTCCTTGATGTGGATGAACGGATGTTGCACCAGCGACTGCAGCGCCTGTGTGTCGCGACGCCAGAAGCGCACTTCGTGGCCCTGTTCGCTTAAATCAGCAGCGGCCGCATAGCAACCGTGTCCGCCCCCCAGTACTGCAATCTTCATGCCCGACTCCCGTAAAAGGCCGGCATCGCGCCCGGCCAGGACAGCTTTGAAACATGGAAAAGCGGCGCAAACGCAAAAGGAACGATGCGAGCTAACCGCTTGTTCAACCACGTTTAATTATTTATGCACTTGCATACATACACAGTAAAGAAAAGATTTGCGACGTGCAATATGCGGGAAACCGGGAATTACCCTTATAGGGATGAACTTTGGTTCAGGGAGCTTGCGGATTCCGCGCCGTCTGTGGCGCGGCGATGCTTTTGCGCGTAAAGCCGGGCGTCGGCCGCTTCCAGCAATGCCTTGGCCTGGTCGCCGTCGTCGGGCATGGTGGCCACGCCGATCGTGATCTCGGGATACACCGCCGCGCGGGCGGCGGCCTCCCGGACGACCTCGCCAATGCGATGCGCGATCTCCTGCGCCTCGGCACGGCTGGTTCGCGGCAGCACCGCGATGAATTCATCACCGCCGTGCCGCCCAAGGTGATCGCTTTCGCGCAACATGCTGCGCAAGGTGTCGGCGACCCACTCCAGGGCGCGGTCGCCCACGCTGTGGCCATAGTGGTCGTTGATGAACTTGAAGCGGTCGAGATCCATCGCCATCACGCTCAGCGTTTGCCTGCCGGATCGGTGCAGATCCAGCTCGACGTCCAGCCGCGAGAGTATGCCCCGGCGATTGAGTACGCCTGTCAGCGGGTCTTCGATGGCTTCGGTCTTGAGGCTGGCGTGGGTGGCTTCCCAATTGGCCGTCATCCGGTTGAAGCAATCGGCAAGCACCGCCAGTTCGTCCCGCCCCCCGGCATCCACGCGCACGCCCGCCTGGCCTTCGTTGACACGGCGCGCGGCATGCGTCAGCGCCTCCAGCGGCCGCAGCAGCGAACGCAGGAAAACCATGGCCAGCAAGGCGGCGGCCGTCAAGGTAAGCACCCAGCTCCACATCAGCCAGTGCAACTGGCTTTTGCGCTGGGCGGCCGCCTTTTCATATCGGGCCTTGAGCAGACTGGACAGGCTCTGGCGGGCATTGGAAATGTCGTGGATCGCCTGCTCGAGTTCAGCCCGCGTATGGAGATTGGCGGCAGTGTCGCTTATGTGCTGGGTATGCACCTGCTCGACCAGGCGGCGAACCGCGGGCCGCGCCAGCAGCCAGGACTTCTGCGCGTCTTCCAGGACCGTCCGCGGCACGTCCTTGCCGTCCATGCCGACGCCAATGCTGGAAAAGCTGTTGTCGATATTGCGGGTAAGCCCGGCGAAGCCCGGCACGGAATCATTCGACTCGGCCAGCAGTTCATCCACCAGCGCCTGCTGAAGGTAGTATTCCAGCGTGGTCAGGGGAATAAGCCCATGCACCGATTCTTCGACGGAATCGCGAAAGGCCATCTCCTGCTCGTCCAGGACTATTACGCTGACTGCACTGAGCACCGCCAGCGGCAGCAGCAGTATCGCAATGACCGCCATCATCCGCTGCCGCACCGATAGCCTGCGCAATAGCGCTTCGACGCCGTTTCCCATCAGGACTCCCCATAACCCAATTCCACGTCGTAGGAATTGTAGCAACTATGCTGCCATGGGGAATTTCGCACGCGAAGCACACGTCGGTTGAGATTGCCATTGCTTTTGAAAAGAAGGCTTCCATCGGCTTACATCGCCGCCAGGCCTCCGTCCACCAGCAGGCTCGTTCCGGTGATGAAGGAGGCTTCGTCGGACGCCAGCCAGAGTATGGGCCAGGCAATTTCCTTGGGGTCGGCCCAGCGGGCCAGCAGCGAGGTGGTTTGCCTTTCGGTTTTCAACTGGTCGACGCTTTTGCCTTTTGCGGTGGCGCGCGAGACGTGGAAATCGGTAAGGGTGGAACCGGGGCAGACTACGTTGGCGCGCACGCCGTTGGCGGCTTCTTCGTGAGCCAGCGTGCGCGTCATGGCCAGTTGGCCCGCCTTGGTGGTGTCGTAAAGGCCCATGCCCTTGCGGCCCACCACGGCGTAGCACGACGCGACATTCACAATGCTGCCCTTGCCGGAAAGCCGCAGGTGAGGAAGCGCTTCGCGGCAGTAGGTGGCCGTGCCGACCAGGTTCACGTCGATCATGGCGCGCCATTCCTCGGGGGTGGCGTCTGCCAGGGCCGAGTAGTTGCGCATGGCGGCGTTGTTGACCAGGATGTCCAGGCCGCCATGCGCGTCCACGGCGTGCTGCACGACTTCGCGCGTGCGCGCGGCGTCGGCCACGTCGGCCACGCAATGGCTTACGCGGGCCTGCGGAAACTCGCCGCGCAGCGCCTGGACCGTTGCCAACAGCCCCTCTTCGTTGGCGTCCACCAGGGTTACGGCGGCGCCCTCGGCGCAAAACAGCCTGGCGCACGCGGCGCCGATGCCCGCGCCGCCGCCCGTGATGAGCGCCCGTTTATTCGCTAGTCGTGCCATGGTTATTCCAATTGAATAATGTGATTTATGAAACTGCGCCATCTACACCGAATAAAGCGGCTGATGCAGGCCGTCGGCCAGATGCTCTTGCGCCCATTCCAGCGGGCTGGCGTTGCGATCCAGCAGCACGCCGGCCGAACGCACACGCTGCGCGGAAGCGTCCAGCGCCGGCGGCTCCTGGCCTTGCTCCAGCCCCATGGCAGCCTCGTGCAGCATGCGGCGCGCCATGACGATAGGTTTGTCGGTAGGCAGCAGGTGCTCGGCCTCGCGATCCTGGATGGGGCCCATGCTCTCCTGCAGCGAAGCGTCCTGTATGGCAAAGCCGAACACGCCGCTGTACGAGCGCTTGTCTTTTTGAGCCCTGCGGTCGATGAGGTAGTCGTTGTCTTTATTGGCTACGGGCCGGAAGGTGCCGCCTTCTTCATACGCCACGTGCACGCCCTTGCCCTCCTGCAGATCCAGGCGCTCCTGGGCCGACAGCGGCTTGTTGGGATGGAAGTTGATGCTCCAGACCCAGCAATTCTCGTCGTCCATGGGCACGAAAACATGCCCGGCCATGGAGTGTTCGCCAAAAGGCGGAATCAGCGTGAACCAGGGAAACAGCCACTGCGTAACGCGCCAGTAATAGGAGTCGGGCTCGCCATTGCGGCGGCCGAACAGGGAGAGGCCGAAGGGCATTTTCTCGATGTCGAACACTACGTTGCCGTCGGCCTTGATGTAGTCGAGCGCCTTGGTGTCCTTGTGCATGGGGTCGGTGTCGACTTCGTAGCGGTGCACATACGAGACGTGCGCAGTGTCGATGCCGCCCTCCATGGCCTGCAGATAATTGCATTGCTGCCAGCGGCGCGATACGAACACATGGCTTTCGGGCAGGGTGGCCCACTCCAGCTCGACCGGGTCGGGCATTTTCCCCTCGGGCCCCATATAGGCCCAGACAATGCCGCCACGCTCGAGGCAGGGGTAGGACTTGATGTGCATGTGCGCACAGGCCTTGGGCGCCGAGGGAACCTCGACACATTGGCCGTTGCGGTCGAACTTGACGCCGTGATAGGCGCAGCGGATGCCGTTTTCCTCGTTGCGGCCAAAGAACAGCGAAGCGCCGCGGTGCGAACAGAATTCGTCGATGACGCCCGGCCGGCCTTCGGTATCGCGAAAAGCCAGCAGCTTCTCGCCCAGGATCTTGACCCGCACCTGAGGGCCGTCCGGCTCGATTTCGCGCGAGGCGAGAATAGGCACCCAGTAGCGCCGCATGAGGTTGCCCATGCGAGTGCCCGCGTCAGTACGCACCAGTATTTCCGACATTTCCTTGTTCATGATTTCCACTCCATTACCAAACTGAGGCGAACATCGCCGATGTTCGCCCGATAAGACTTTTCCGCTTCAGGGCTGCGCCTTGACGTTGGCTTCTTTGTCGAACTCGACATTCGCCAGATGGCCGTCGACGAGCTTGACCTCGCGCATGTAGATGTTCTGGGTCATATCCCGGGTGACGGGGTCGATGGTGACCGGGCCGCGGGGACTTTCAAAACTCATGCCCTTGAAGGCCTGCATCAATTTGTCGCCGTCCGAATCGCCGCCGGTCTTGGTCAGCGCCGCATAGATGGCGGCCATGCCGTCGTAGCCGGTGGCGGACATGAAGTTGATCTTGGCGTCGGGGCCGAACATGGCCTTGTATTCCTTGACGAACTTGCGGTTGAGGTCGGAATCGTGGGCGGCCGAATAATAGCCCGAGGTAATCGTGCCGATAACCCCATTGCCCAGGGAGTCGATCAGCGTTTCCTCGGTCAAGTCGTGCGTTCCCAGCATCTTGATGCCGGCCTTGCGCAGACCTCGCTCATGGTAGGACTTGACGAAGGAAATCGTGGCGGGCCCCGGCGGCAGGAACATGAACACGGCGTCGGGTTTTTCGTCCTTGATCTTCTGGATATAGCTGGCGAAATCGGTGTTGGTAACGGGCACCCTTACGCTGCCCACGATGGTTCCGCCCAGTTTCTCGAAGGTCTCGGTGAACGCTTTTTCAGTGTCGATGCCCGGCGCATAGTCGGCCACCAGCGTATAGACCTTCTTGATGCCATGCTTGGCCGCCCACTTCGCTGCGGGACGCGTTACCTGCGGTAGGGACTCCGAAACCCGGATGATGTAGGGCGAGCGCGAAGGAATGACGGCGCTGCCGGCATTCATGACGACCATCGGGCACTTGGCCTTCGTGGCCAAGGGGGCCACCGCCAGCGCCGACGGGGTCATGCCGAAGCCGGCCAGCAAATCCACTTTTTCATTGACCAGCAGTTCTTGCGCCAGGCGCTTGTCGACCTCGGGCGCAACCCCGGTGTCGTCCTTGTAGATCACCTGGACCTTGCGGCCCGCCACCGTATCGCCGTGTTCCTTCATATACACTTTGATGCCGCTGCTGATTTGCTCGCCATACGGCGCGTACGGGCCGCTGAAGGGAAGGATGACGCCTATCTTCAGGGGTGCGGGCGCCGTTGCAGCCTGCGCGGCGGCGGTACAGAAACAAGCGGTCGCCACTGTCGATGCGGCTGCCAACTTGAAAAAGGAATAAGTCATTGTCTATTGCCTCCAGGTCGTGAAGCCGTGTGCTTGTGCCAGCGCTTAGCCTCTGAGTTGTCCGTCTGTTGATACTGATATACATTGTACGGACACATTAACCTGCTCGCAATAGGGTATTTACCAATCTGGCATCATGTCGGAGCACGACAGGAATTCAGGAACACTAGGAACACCAAATGGCAACCGAGAAAACCAGCGACAACGTCCGGGCCGTCGACCGCGCCCTGGACATTCTTATGGCCTTTACGGCGACGGACTATGAATTGACGGCGGGCCAGTTGCTCAAGCGCGTGGATCTGAGCCGGCCCACGCTGTACCGCCTGCTGTACACACTGGAACAAAGCGGCTTTCTGGTCTCGTCGGGCGAGCCGCAGAAATTCCGCCTGGGCCCTGCCGTGGCCCATCTTTCGCACGTCTGGACATCCAGCCTGGACCTGAACGAAATGGCCAAGCCGATGCTGCGCCGCCTCTGGGAGAAAACCGGGGAAACCGTGGCGCTGTTCATCCCCCAGGGGGCCTACCGCAGCTGCATCAGCGAACTTCCCTGCACCCAGCCACTAAGCTTCAAACGCGGGGTCGGATACCGCGAGCGCATCGTCCTGGGCGCGAGCGGGCGCGCCATCCTGGCCTACCTGGACATAACGCCCGAACTGTTGAAGGAATACGCGGCCGGCACGAAGCTCGACCTGAAGAAGTACGCGGAAGACCTGCAAAGCACGCGCGAACGCGGCTACGCCATCAGTAACCAGGAAATCATCCAGGGCGCCGTTTCCATCGCCGCGCCGTTCTTCAACAGCGGCGGCCAGGTGGCCGGATCGGTGGGTATTTTCGGCCCCAGCGCCCGCCTGGATGCCAGCCAGGTCAAGGAGTACGGGGAGCTCCTGATCGTCGAAACCAAGCTGCTGTCCGAAGCGCTGGGCCTGCGCGGGAAATAACGATTGGATCGGCAAAAAAATGGGAGCACATGATGCTCCCATTTTTACAACCACTGTATTCGCGGAACGGCCGCCGTGTGGCCGGCTTCTACACCCGCTCGAAAATGCCCGCGGCGCCCATGCCGGTGCCCACGCACATGGTCAGCATTCCGTAGTCCAGCTTGTGGCGCCGGATGGCGTGCACGACCGTGGCGGCGCGGATGGCGCCCGTGGCGCCCAGGGGGTGGCCCAGGGCAATGGCGCCGCCTATGGGGTTGACGACCTTGGGGTCGAGTCCAAGGTCGCGGATGACCGCCAGCGACTGCGCGGCAAAGGCTTCGTTCAGTTCGATCCAGCCCATTTGATCCAGCTTCAGGCCAGCCACCTTCAGCGCCTGGGGAATGGCGAACTTGGGGCCTATGCCCATGATCTCGGGCGGCACGCCACGCACGGCGAAGGAAACAAAGCGCGCCAGCGGCGTAAGGTTGTGCGTTTTGAGCGCGCGTTCGGACACCACCAGCAAGGCACCTGCGCCGTCGGACATCTGCGAGCTGTTGCCGGCCGTGACGCTGCCCTTGGCGGCAAACACCGGACGCAGGCGGGCCAGCGCCTCGAGGCTGGTGTCGGCGCGCACGCCTTCGTCCAGCGCCAGCGTTTTATGCTGTTCGGCCACTTCGCCGCTGGCCAGGTCCGGCACGCGGCGCACTACGTCGATGGGCAGGGTCTCGTCGTTGAACTCGCCGGCCTTCTGCCCGGCCAGGGCGCGCTGGTGCGACTGCAGTGCAAAGGCGTCCTGATCCTCGCGCGACACCTTCCATTGCTGCGCCACCTGCTCGGCCGTAATGCCCATGCCGTAGGCAATGCCCACGTTCTCGTCGCGCGCGAAGATGCCGGGGCTGAAGCTGGTGTTGACGCCCATCAGCGGAACCTGGCTCATAGACTCGGTGCCCGCGGCGATGATGACGTCGGCCTCGCCCACGCGGATGCGGTCGGCCGCCATGGCGATGGCGGTCAGGCCCGAAGCGCAGAAGCGGTTGACGGTAACGCCCGCCACGCTGTTGGGCAGGCCCGAGAGCAGCACGCCGATGCGCGCCACATTGAAGCCCTGCGAGCCTTCGGGAATGGCGCAGCCCACGATGGCGTCTTCGACGGCCGCGGGGTCGAGGCTGGGCGCCTGGGCCAGCACGCCTTGTATGACCCGCGCCAGCAGGTCGTCGGGCCGGTAGTGCGAAAGCGATCCGCGCGGCGCCTTGCCGATGGGACTGCGGGTGGCCGCTACGATGTAAGCCTGTTGCAATGTGGTCATAACGGACTCCTAGTTACGCACCGGCTTGCCGGTCTTCAGGAAACCCATGATGCGCTCCTGGGTCTTGGGGTTGGCCAGCAGGCCGAGAAAAGCCTGGCGCTCCAGCGAGAGCATCCATTCGTCGTCGACCAGCGAACCGGGGTCGACGTCGCCGCCGCAGATGACGTGGGCCACGTTTGCGGCCACCGTGAAGTCGTGCTCGGAAATGAAGCCGCCCACCCGCATATTGACCAACTGCGCCTTGAGCGTGGCGATGGCATCGCGCCCCGCCACGGGGAACAGCCCCGGCAAGGGCGGCCGCCAGCCGGCCTCGGCCAGCATGGCCGCTTCGCGCACGGCCACGTAAAACAGCTCGTAGCGGTTCATGACCACCGTATCGGAAGGCAGCAAGTACCCGATGTCGCGCGCATCCGGCGCCGAGCGGGAAACCTGGGCGCTGGCCACCGCCAGCGCGGTTTTCTTCAAGAGGGCCAGCAAGGGGATATCGGGCGCGGTCATGGCCTGCAACTGGGCGGCGCGGCGCGCGCAATGCGCCAGGCCGCCGGAGCCCGGCACCAGGCCGATGCCCACTTCGACCAAGCCGATATAGGTTTCGAAATGCGCCACCCGCTTGGCGCAATGCAGGGCCAGTTCGCAGCCGCCGCCCAGCGCCATGCCGGCCAGTGCGGCCACCACCGGCACTTGGGCGTAGCGCAGGCGCAGCACCATGTCCTGCATGGCGCGCTCGACAGGCTCGACCGCCTTGGCGCCGCCTTGCTCGAACAAGGGCAGCATGGATTTAAGGTCGGCCCCGGCCGAGAACGGTTCGGACAACTGGCCGATGACCAGCGCCTTGAACGAACCTTCGGCCACGTCCACCGCATGCACGATGCCCTGGATGACTTCGGGGCTGAGCGTATGCATCTTGGTCTTGAATGACAGCAGCAGCACGTCGTCGGGATGCGGCGCCGGCAGCGTATAGGCCTTGACCGCATCGGTCTCGAAGACCATGGTCTCGCCCAGGCCGGCCGATTCGCCCACCAGGCGCGGCGCGCCTATCTGGCGTTCATACACGGGCAGACTGCTGCGCGGCTCGAAGGATTTTGCATGGGGATTCCACGAGCCTTGCGGCGTATGCACGCCCTGGGCCTCCCATACCGGCCCGCTGCTTACCCAATCGGGCAGCGGTTCGCTGGAAAGCGCCAGGCCTTTTTCGATGTCGTCGGCCACCCACTGGGCCACCTGGCGCCAGCCGGCGGCCTGCCATAATTCGAAGGGGCCTTGGGCATGGCCGAAGCCCCACACCATGGCCTGGTCCACCTGCCGGGCGTTGTCAGCGATATCGGCCAGATGCACGGCCGCGTAATGAAAGGCATCGCGCAGCACAGCCCATACGAACCGGGCCTGGGGATGATCGGATTCGCGCAGGGCCTGCAGCCGCTTGCCCGCGTTCCGTTCGGCCAGGATGGCCGCAACGGCGTCGTCCACCTTGCTGTCGGCCGGTACGTACTGGGCGGTGGCCGGGTCGATGCGCAAGATGGCCTTGCCCTCTTTGCGGTAGAAGCCCGCCCCGGCCTTCTGCCCCAAGGCGCCTTTTTCGATCAAGGCCGACACCAGGGGCGGCAGGCCGAAGCAGGCATGGAAGGGATCGTCGGGCAGATGATCTTGCATGGTGGCAATGACGTGGGCCAGGGTGTCCAGGCCCACCACGTCGGCGGTGCGGAAGGTGCCGGACTTGGCGCGGCCCAGGCGCGTGCCGGTCAGGTCATCGACCAGGTCGATGGGCAGGCCGGCCTTCCTGGCCTGGACAAACACCGAAAGTATGCCGAACACGCCGATGCGGTTGCCGATGAAATTGGGGGTGTCCTTGGCCCGGATGACGCTTTTGCCCAGTTGCGAGGTCAGGAACGTTTCCAGCAGATCGACCAGGGCGGGCGTGGTCTGAGCCGTGGGAATGAGTTCGACCAGGGGCATGTAGCGCGGGGGGTTGAAGAAATGCACGCCGCTGAAGCGATGCCGCAGGTCTTCGGGCAGCACCTTGGAAAGTTCGGTAATCGACAGTCCCGAGGTATTGCTGGCAACGATGGCGCCCGGCTTTACGAAGGGCGCCAGCTTTTTATAGAGGTCAAGCTTCCAGTCCATGCGCTCGGCAATGGCCTCGATGACCAGATCGCATTCGGCCAGGCGGTGCAAGTCGTCTTCGTAGTTGGCGGGAATAATGGCGTCGGCCAGTTCGGGCGCGCCCAGCGGCGCAGGGTTCATTTTCTTGAGGCCGGCAATGGCGCGCTTGGCGATGCCGCTTTTGTCGCCTTCCTTGGCCGGCAGGTCGAACAGCACGACCGGCACCCCGGCATTGACGCAATGCGCGGCGATTTGCGCCCCCATGACCCCGGCCCCGCATACGGCCACCTTGCCGATATGCCGTTGGCCCGACTGATTTGCTTGCATAGACGTGACTCCGAAAAGCTTCAGCCGCCGCGCTGCGAACGGCCGATCAATGAAAGTGCCTTGTTCAGAAGTCCAGTGTATTACGTAAGCGACAAAAATTGTGCTTCGGGCCTTGCCGGCGCCGCGATTCGCCCCGCATATGCTTATTACCTCACTCCTGCGTCCATACCCGTATTAAAATCAGGGTCATAGGACGCAATACGCAGTGCCCGGTGGCCTGCGCGTACTTTTTCAGCGCCCTGTTCGCGCCTTCACCGCGCTTTTTTCAGGCCATTTTCGCCATGTGTCAGCTGTTGGGCATGAGCTGCGCCCAGCCCACCGATTTTACGTTTTCGTTCACAGGCTTTGCCGCCCGGGGCGGCAATACCGACCACCATGCCGACGGCTTCGGCGTCGCCTTCTTCGAAAACAAGGCCTGCCGCGTCTTCATCGACAACCAGCCTTCCTGCAAGTCGCCCGTTGCCGAGCTCATCAAGAACTATCCGATCAAGTCGCGCAACATCATTGCGCACATCCGCAAGGCCACCCAGGGCGACATCCAGCTTGAAAACTGCCACCCCTTCATGCGCGAGCTATGGGGAAGGCACTGGATCTTCGCCCACAACGGCGACCTGCTGAACTACCGTCCGACGCTGGACGGGCAGTACCAACCCGTGGGCGGCACCGACAGCGAACTGGCCTTCTGCCACATCATGCAAGGGCTGCGCAGCCGGTTCGGCAACCACGAGCCGTCGTCATCCGAGCTTTTTTCCGCCGTGGAAGCGCTGACGCGCGACATCACCCGGCACGGGGTCTTCAATTTCCTGTTTTCCAACGGCCGCATGCTGTTCGCGCATTGCTCCACCCAGTTGCACTACCTGATACGCGCCTGGCCTTTCGCCACCGCGCACCTGGTCGATGCCGACATGACGGTGGACTTTTCGCAAACCACCTGCCGCGACGACCGCGTGGCGGTCATCGCCACCCGCCCGATCACCGACAACGAAAACTGGGTGTCGTTCAGCCCCGGCCAACTGACCATGTTCGAGCGCGGACAGGCCGTCCTGCACGCCCACGTTCCCATTCCCAAGGCGGTGCAAAAGGCCAACGCCGCCAACCTGAGCTGCGTTTAAAAGCCGCGAGAACCCCGCGATGCGCCGCGGCCTGCGGGTCGGCGCCCATGTGTACGATAGCCGCCAGGCCCGGCGCTTGCCTTGGCTAGTACTCGGAAGACTTGCCCGTCAGGGAAACGCCCACCCGCAATAGAAAATACGCTGTCGAATCGATGGCGCGGCCCAGCAGGCCGCGTTTCTGCAGGCTTGCGAGCGTGACGCGGTTGGCGTTGGCCGCGGTTTCGGCCTCGATCGCCGCCTTCAGCTCCTGCGCGAAGCCGGCGTCCTTCACAAACACATTGGCCTCGCGCGCCAGCAGCAGGCTGAACGGATCCAGGTTGGAAGAACCGACCGTGGCCGCATCGTCGATGACGGCCACCTTGGCATGCAGATAGCTTGCCATGTACTCGTAGACCTCGATGCCGTCGTCCAGCAGTTTGCCGTACATGCTGCGCGAGGCGCGAAACTGCAGGGCGTATTCCGAACGGCCCTGCAGCAGCAGGCGCACGCGCACGCCGCGCCGGGCCGCCTGTTCCAGCGCGCGCCGCAATCGCATGCCGGGAAAAAAATACGCATTGGCGATCAGGATATCGCCGCTCGCCGTCTCTATCCCCCGCAAATACACGTTTTCGATGGTCTGGCGAAAGCGCAGGTTGTCGCGCAGGAGAAAGGCGGCCCGCACGCCGGGAACGAATACCTGCGCATGCTCGGACAAGCTTCGCTGCCGGCGCAGGAACCAGTGACGCACCCGCTGGTATGTGCGCTGCATGTCGTTGCCCTGCTTGGGCGCCATGCGCAGCCACAAAAGATTCTGCTCGCTGTCGATCTGCGGCACGATGGGCCCGCGCACGCTTACCGCGAAATCGAAGCGCGGCCTGGGGCCCTTGCCGTCATTGGGCACGTCGTCGAGGTCGTCGATAATATTGATGCCGCCCACGAAAGCCACCTGGCCGTCCACCACCGTGACCTTGCGATGCAGACGGCGTAAACGGCGCAGGCTGAAGCGGTAGAAATCGATGCCCCTTGGCTCGGGGCGATACACGCGGCACATCGCTCCCATGCTGGTCAGCCGCTGCATCAGCTCGTCCACGTACTCGAAGGAACCAAAGCCATCCAGCGCGACGCGAACCTTGACGCCGCGCTCGCAAGCCAGGCGCAAATGTTCCAGTACCTCGAGGCCAGTGCGGTCGAGCTTGAAGATATAGGTTTCAAGGTGCACGCTGGCGCGCGCCGCATCGATGGCCGCGCACAGGGCCGGGAAAAACTGCCCGCCATTCTGCAGGAGTTCTATCTGGTTTCCGTCATGCCATTGCAGTTTCAGGATTCCGCGTGCCATACCCCCTACCCGGAAAAACCGAACCCATGCTGCGGTTCGAATGATTGCACGGCGCCCCTTTGCCCTTGCATGCCGCCGCGCGGGCCCAAAAATGCCCCCACGCTGCGCCGCTGACGCGGCTTGCTGCCCCCCGAGGGGGTGCTTTTTGCCTTGGGACGGCCCGGCGGCAAAAAACACCCTGCGTCGGGGCTGATGCCGTGCCAGCTACGGCAATTCTAATTCAGTAAAAATGGGCGCGTGGTCGGACAGCTGCCGCCAGGGGTTCCCGTGCAGCACGCGGGCGTTGCGCACGGCAAAGCCCCGCTGGTAGATGCGGTCCAGCCTGAGCCACGGGAAGGCGGCGGGAAAGGTGCGCGGCGGCGGCGTATGGCGCGCCGCGCCATTGATGCCCAGTTCAAAAATGGAGTCGAGGCGCGCCGCCGGAAACTGAAGCGAACGCAGGCTGCGGCCCAGGTTGCGCACGGATTTGCTCAAGGGAAGCTGGCGGGCGCTGAGGCCTCGCGGCGAGGCCGAGAATACTTCGTAAAGCCCCAGCTGCTGAACGAACAATGGCGCCAGGCGATTGTTCCAGTCGTTGAAGTCCCCGGCGATGAGCAGAGGGTCCTGCGCGGGAACCAGGCGCTTGATGCGCTCGACCAACGCGTTGATCTGGCGCGAGCGGCCGCCCGCGAACAGGCCCAGATGCACGACAATGCAATGCACCGGGGTTTCGTCGACCAGAATAGTGGCATGCAGCAGGCCGCGCTGCTCCAGCCGATGATCGGAGATGTCCTGGTTTTCAAAGCCCAGCACGGGAAACCGCGAAAGCAGCGCATTGCCGTGGTCGGTGTCGGCGCGCACGGCGTTGCAGCCGTAGCAAACGTCCATGTTCAGCGCGGCGCCCAGCGACTCGTGCTGGGCATCCAATATGCTTTCGCGCTCGTTGCGCCCCTGGACTTCTTGCAGGAAAAGCAGGTCGGGGCGCAGGCCATACAGCCCCAGGCGCAGCTCGGACAACGACTCGCGCACCCCCATGGCCGAACGGCCTTTATGGATGTTGTAGCTGACAATCCGCAGGACTGACACGAGCCGGCCTCTTGAGTCTTACTTTACCTCGGTGTTGCGCAAGCGGATGTGCAATTCGCGCAACTGCTTTTCATCGACGGGCGAAGGCGCATGCGTCAGCAGGTCTTGCGCGCGCTGCGTCTTGGGGAAGGCAATGACGTCGCGAATGGATTCGGCGCCGGTCATCATGGTGACCAGACGGTCGAGCCCGAACGCGATGCCGCCATGCGGAGGCGCGCCATATTGCAGGGCGTCGAGCAGGAAGCCGAACTTCTCGGCGGCCTCTTCGGCGCCGATGTTAAGCGCCTGGAACACCTTGCTTTGGATCTCGGCGCGATGGATACGCACCGAGCCGCCACCGATTTCCCAACCGTTCAAGACTATATCGTACGCCTTGGCCAGCGCTTTGGCAGGATCGCTTTCGAGGAATTCCTCGTGGCCGTCCTTGGGGCTGGTGAACGGATGGTGGGCGGCCGTGTAGCGCCCTTCGCCCTGGTCGTATTCGAACATGGGGAAATCCACCACCCACAAGGGCTTCCAGCCGGGCTCGAAAAGGCCGTGCTCTTTGCCGAACTCGCTATGGCCGATCTTGACCCGCAGCGCGCCCATGGCGTCGTTGACCACCTTGATCTTGTCGGCGCCGAAGAAGATGAGGTCGCCGCTTTGCGCGCCGGTGCGCTCGATGAGCTTGGTCAGCGCGGTGTTGTGGATGTTCTTGACGATGGGCGACTGCAGGCCTTCGGGAACGGAGGCGGCATCGTTGACCTTGATGTAGGCCAGGCCCTTGGCGCCGTATATGCCCACGAACTTGGTGTAGGCATCGATTTCGCTGCGCGGCATGGAGCCGCCGCCAGGCACACGCAAGGCCACGACGCGGCTGCCCGCATCGTTGGCCGGCGCCGAGAACACCTTGAAGTCGACATCGGCCATGAGGTCGGAAATATCGACGAACTCCAGCTTGACGCGCAGGTCGGGCTTGTCGGAACCGAAACGGCGCATGGCCTCTTCCCAGGTCATGGAGGGAAACTCGGCGGGCAATTGCACGTCCTGAACGGTGCTGAACACATGGCGCAGCATGCCTTCGAAGATGTCGCGGATTTCCTGCTCGTTCAGGAACGAGGTTTCGCAATCGATCTGCGTGAATTCGGGCTGGCGGTCGGCGCGCAGGTCTTCATCGCGGAAGCACTTGGTGATTTGGTAGTAGCGGTCGAACCCAGCCACCATCAGCATTTGCTTGAACAGCTGGGGGGACTGTGGCAAGGCGAAGAACTCGCCCGGATTGACGCGCGAAGGGACCAGGTAGTCGCGCGCGCCTTCCGGCGTGCTCTTGGTGAGCATGGGGGTTTCGATATCGACGAAGCCCAGGTTGTCCAGGTATTTGCGCACCTCGATCGATACGCGGTAGCGCAACATGAGGTTGCGCTGCATCTGCGGACGGCGCAAGTCCAGGACGCGGTGCGTCAGGCGCGTGGTTTCCGACAGGTTGTCGTCGTCCAGCTGGAACGGCGGGGTCACCGAAGGATTGAGGATTTCGATTTCGCGGCACAGGATTTCGATTTCGCCCGAGGCCAGCTCGGCATTGTTGGTGCCTTCGGGACGCAGCCGCACCAGGCCGGTCATGCGCACGCAGAACTCATTGCGGATGCGCTCGGCGATGGCAAAGGCGTCGACATTGTCGGGGTCCACGACGATTTGCGCCAGACCGGCACGGTCGCGCAAATCGATGAAGATCACGCCTCCGTGGTCGCGACGACGATGAACCCAGCCAAACAAAGTGACTGTCTGGCCTAGGTGGTCTCGACTGACCTCGCCGGTGTAGCAGGTACGCATGAACGAATACTCCGTATAAAGAACTTGATTTGAAATTTCAGGACTGCCCGGCGCCGGAAGCGGAATCCGGGCCGTCGGCAACATTGACGGGCGGGTTGGCGCCGGCCAGGGGCGCGGACCCCGGGTCGTCGCCCGAATCGGCCGGCAAGGCGGCCGGAGGCGCCACGACCCCCATGGACACGATGTACTTCAAGGCGGCGTCGACGCTGATGTCCAGCACCTGCACTTCGCTGCGCGGCATCATCAGGAAAAAGCCCGACGTGGGGTTGGGCGTGGTGGGCACATACACGCTGACATAATCGCCATCGAGCTTTTCGGCAACCTCGCCGCTGGGCACGCCGGTAAGAAAGGCGATGGTCCAGGACCCGTGGCGCGGATACTGCACCAGCACCGCATCGCGGAACGCCTGGCCGTTGGGCGACAGCACGGTGTCGCTGACCTGCTTGACCGAGTTGTAGATGGAACGCACCAAGGGAATGCGGCCCAGCAGGTGCTCCCAGCGCTCGAGCAGGGTACGGCCGATGAAGTTGGCGCCGAACAGGCCGCTGAAGAACACCACCAGCAGTACCAACACCACCTGGAAGCCGGGAATCTGCACGCCAAACAGCGACTGCGACGACAAAAACGCCGGCACCACGCTTTCCAGCGTGTGAATGACCAGCGTAATGACCCAGACCGTGATGACCAGGGGAATCCAGATCAGCAGGCCGGTGATGAAGTAGCGCTTAAGAATACGCATGCATGCCTTACGTGGGCGACGGCGGCGGGGCGGCGGGGGCGCTGGAAGCAGTGCCCGAGTCCGACGACGCCGAACCTGAACTGGAGCCCGAACCCGAGTCAGAGCTGGGGCTCGACGAAGCGCCGGCACCCGTGGACGAGCCGCCCTTGCCGCGAAAATCGGTAACGTACCAGCCCGAGCCCTTGAGCTGGAAGCCGGCCGCGGTAACCTGTTTTTGGTACGTGCTTTGCCCGCATTCGGGGCAAACCGTTAAAACAGGGTCGGACATTTTCTGCAGTACGTCTTGCGCATGTCCGCAAGCACTGCATCGATAAGCATAAATAGGCACGAGAAAATCCCAAGAAAGTTGGCCTGACTCCAGGCCGCCGCCAGCGCATCGTGGGTAGCAGTGCGCGCGGCAAAATTCGGGCCGCTGCGAAACCGCCGCAAACCAGCCGGCCAAGCCTGAAAAACATCTTGCCAACGCGTGATTTTAGCCGTTTTTGGCAATATTTACCCACCAGGAAGCCTGGCCCGGCAGCCCCGGATCCCGGCATCGCCCCCGGCGACGGGGGTTTGCCACCCTGTATATGCGGGCGGATCGGAGCAAAACAAGCGGGATAGGCGTGGGATAGGCCCCCACGCTGCACCGCTAGCGCGGCTTGCTGCCCCCCCAGGGGGGCGCTTTTTGCCTTGGGGCGGCCCGGCGGCAAAAAAGGCCCCCACGCCGCGCTGCTACGCAGCTTGCTGCCCCCCAAGGGGGCGCTTTTTGCCTTGGGGCGGCCCGGCGGCAAAAAAGGCCCCCACGCCGCGCCGCTACGCAGCTTGCTGCCCCCCAGGGGGGCGCTTTTTGCCTTGGGGCGGCCCGGCGGCAAAAAAGGCCCCACGCTGCTCCACCCGGCCTGGCTGGCCTGCGGGTTACGCTCTGGTCAAGCATTTTAGGATCAGTTGCAGTATTCTAAGCGGTTATTGCTCTTTTTCAGGAACAGGCAACATGAGCGTTACCCCCCAACCCTACACCTTTTCGCAACGCGCGCAAAAAATCACCAGCTCGGCCATCCGCGAGATTCTGAAAGTCACCGAACGGCCTGAAATTATTTCATTCGCGGGCGGGCTGCCCGCACCGAAAGGGTTTCCGGTAGACGCCATCAACACCGCCTTCGACAACGTCCTGCGGCAAAACGGGCGGTCCGCATTGCAATACGGGCCCACCGAAGGCTACGCGCCCTTGCGGGCCTGGGTGGCGCAAGACCTCGCGCGGGTCGGCGCCAACGATGTCTCTCCTGAAGAAGTGCTTATCGTCTCGGGTTCGCAGCAGGCGCTGGACATGCTGGGCAAGCTGTTCATCGATCCGGGCAGCAAGGTTCTGGTCGAATCGCCCAGCTACCTGGGCGCGCTGCAGTCCTTTTCCCTGTTCGAACCCGCCTACCAGGCCGTGCCCACCGACCTGGGCGGGTTGATCCCCAAAGGCCTGACCGACGAGCGCGTCCAGGACGCGCGCTTCATCTACGCCCTGCCGAACTTCCAGAACCCAACCGGCACCACGCTGAACCTGGAACGCCGCAAGGCACTGGTGCAGCGCTGCGCGCAAGCCAATGTGCCCATCATCGAAGACGACCCCTACGGCGACCTGCGTTATGCCGGCGAAGACCTGCCAGGCCTGCTTGGCCTGGGCCGTGCCGCCGGCGCCACCGTCATCCGGCTGGGCACGTTCTCGAAGGTGCTGGCTCCGGGGCTGCGCCTGGGCTACATTGTGGCGCCGCGGCCCATCATCGCCAAGCTGGTGCAAATCAAGCAGGCCACCGACCTGCACACCGCAACGCTGACCCAGATGGCCGTGTACGAAACCATCAAGAGCGGCTTCCTGAAAACCCACCTGCCCGCCGTGCGCGAGCTGTACAAGCAGCAGTGCGGCTACATGCTCACGGCCATGCAAGAGTTCTTCCCCTCGGACGTCACCTGGACGAAACCCGAAGGCGGCATGTTCCTGTGGGTCACCTTGCCCGGCCACATCGATTCCAACGAGCTGCTGCAGCGCGCCATCCAAAACAAGGTGGCCTTCGTGCCCGGCGAGCCTTTCTATGCCGGCGTTACGCCGCAAACCAATACCTTGCGCCTCAGCTTCGTGACCGTGCCCGAGGAAAAGATCCGCGAAGGCATTGCCACCCTCGGCCGCCTCATCGCCGAAAGCGGTACGGGCCTGAAAGCCGCCTAAAATGGCGGCTTGCCCACACCGCAAGCGAGGACAGCCGTGAATACGCCGTTGCCACCCGGCAATACTCCCGCCCCCGGCGAGCCCGACCCGAAGAACAGCCCGGATCATCCCGGGCCGCCGGACACCCCGGACTACGCCCAGCGCGCCCACAGCTCCGACCTTTCAGACATGCGGCCCGACGACTGGGTCGAGCGCTGGCTGCCACGGTCGTGGGGGCCTTATGCCAGGCTGTGCCGGCTGGATCGCCCGGTGGGAACCTGGCTTACGCTGCTGCCATGCCTTGCCGCGCTGGTGCAGGCCGCCGACGGCTGGCCCACTCTGTTCCGACTGATTGTTTTCTCGGTGGGCGCCCTGCTGATGCGCGGCGTGGGCTGCACGCTCAACGACATCTTCGACCGCGACATCGACAGCAAGGTAGAGCGCACGCGCTTTCGCCCTCTTACCAGCGGCCAGCTCACCCTGAAGAACGCCCTGTATTTCCTGCTGGGCCAGTTCTTCGTGTGCGGCCTGCTGCTGTTCGCCATCAACGAATACAGCCGCTGGCTGGCCGTGCTGCTGGTGCCCATCGTCATCATCTACCCGCTATGCAAACGCTTTACCTACTGGCCGCAAGTGGTGCTTGGCATCGGCTTCAACTGGGGCATGCTGATGGCCTGGTCCGACACGCAGAACACCGTGCCATTGGCCGCCGTGGCCATGTGGGTGGGCGCCGTGCTGTGGCAAGTGGGGTACGACTCCATCTACGCCTACGTCGACGTGCAGGACGACCTGCGCCTCGGCGTGCGCTCCACCGCCATGCGCTTCGCCCAGAACGGCAAGGCCTGGATCAGCGGCTTCTATACGGCCACCATCGCCCTTTGGGTCTACGGCGGCGCGGCCATCGGCATGGGCTGGGCCTACTTTGCGGTAATCGCCGTCATCGCCGGCCACTTTGTCTGGCAAATGAGCGTGTTCAGCCTTGAACGGCCGGATCGCAATTTCATGCTGTTCCGCGCCAATATGCAAGTCGGCGTCCTGCTCATTGTTGCAGCGCTGGCGGGCAGCCTGATTTAGCGCCGTGTTCGCGCGGCTTCTCTTTTGGCACGAACAGGCCATAGAATAGAACGGCTTTTGCATCGCCACGCAAGAGCGGAACGCCATAACCAATAAAGCACCAAGGTCAACCACATGCCCAGCTTCATCGAGGTCGTCGCCACCGCGCTCTTCGTCATCGCCATCGTCCACACGTTTTCCGTGCCGGTCTTCGCCCGCCTGGCCAATCGCAACGGTCCCCACGCTGGCCTATGGCACATGCTGGCCGAGGTGGAAGCCGTGTTCGGCGTCTGGGCCTTCGTCCTGGTTATCATCATGGCGCTGCTTGCGGGCACGGACAGCGCGGTAAGCTACCTGGACAGCCGCAACTTCACAGAGCCCGCCTTTGTCTTCGCCATCATGGTGGTATCGGCCAGCCGGCCCATCATCGAGCTGGTGAACGCCGTCGTGCGCGTGCTCGCCCGCATTACGCCCTTGCGCCAGGAACTGGCCACGTTCTTCATCACGCTTTCCATCGTGCCGCTGGCCGGCTCCTTCATCACCGAACCGGCCGCCATGACCCTGGCGGCCCTCATGCTGCGCGATGCCTACTTCCGCCGGCCGGGCCAGGCCGGCTTCAAGTACATGACGCTGGGCGTGCTGTTCGTCAACGTTTCCATAGGCGGCGTGCTTACCGCCTACGCCGCCCCGCCGGTGCTCATGGTGGCCCACACCTTTGGCTGGGATACGGCCTTCATGTCCACCCATTTCGGCTGGCGCGCCGCAGTTGCGGTGTTCATCAACGCCGGCGTGCTGACGCTGGTGTGCCGCAAATATCTGCTGAGCGGGCAAATTGGCGGCGCCGAGCCCGACACGCGCCCGCGCGTTCCCCCGATCGTCATCCTCATCCACCTGCTCTGCTTGTCGGGCATCGTGCTGGGCGCGCACCACCCGGTGGTATTCCTGGCCATTTTGCTGATGTTCATCGGCTATGCCCATGCCTACGCGCGCCACCAGAACCCCCTGCTGATCCGCGAGGGGCTGATGGTGGGCTTTTTCCTGGCGGGGCTGGTGGTGCTGGGCGGCATGCAGAAATGGTGGCTGCAGGACCTGCTTGGCGGGCTGGAGCCGATCGTGCTGTATTGGGGCGCAACGGCGCTTACCGCAGTGACCGACAACGCGGCCCTCACGTACCTGGGGTCGCTGGTGGAAGGCACCAGCGACTTGTGGCGCTATATGCTGGTGGCCGGCGCGGTTACCGGCGGCGGCCTTACCGTGATTGCCAACGCGCCCAATCCGGCCGGATTCTCGATTCTGAAGAACTTTTTCCCGGACGGCGCGATTTCGCCCATGAAGCTGCTGCTGTCGGCGCTGCTGCCGACAGCCGTGGCGGCCTTCATGTTCCTGCTGCCGCATAGCTTCAGTTAGCGGCGCAGCGTGGGGGCCTTTCCTCCCGCCGGGCCGCCCCAAGGCAAAAAGCGTCCCCTCGGGGGGCAGCAAGCCGCGTCAGCGGCGAAGCGTGGGGGTACTACTTATTGCGCCGGATCAGCCTGCGCAGCCAGAACAGCAAGGTCAGGGAACAGGCCAGCCCCAATACCAGCAACAGTACAACGATAATTTCACCGGTTGTCATGCGCCCCTCCGTTTGCCGGGAAAAAGCAGCATCATAAACAACAAAACCCGGCTATAGCGTAAAACGCCTGCCGGGCTTTGTACAGCAAGAAAAATAGCTGGCTACTTGCCTTCGCCGCCGAACAGCTTTCTTAGCTGGGCTGCATATTTGGGGCTGGTCTGGTCGATGACCTTCCAGGCGCTGGCGTCGGCCTTGGCTTCGAAAGCCT
The DNA here is from genome assembly GCF_035555955.1 of Eoetvoesiella sp. NCBI lineage: Bacteria > Pseudomonadati > Pseudomonadota > Betaproteobacteria > Burkholderiales > Alcaligenaceae > Eoetvoesiella > Eoetvoesiella sp. Next base: position 24,026 of record NZ_DATMGA010000027.1, read on the forward strand.
TGGCCTGCTCGGGTGGCAGGTCGATGATCTGGATGCCGGCTGCGATGAGCTTTTTCTTTTCCTCGGCGGCCAGTTCCTGGTCGTGGGCGAAGTTGGCTTCGACCTCGGCCACCTGCTTCTGCAGGAAGGCGCGCTGCTGGTCGTCGAGCTTCTTCCATTTGTCCTGGTTCATGAACAGGCTGACCTCGACGTTATAGAAACCGGGGTCGATGCGATACTTGGTTTTTTCCTGCCAGCCCAGATCGAAAATACCCACGCTGGGCCAGCCATAGCCGTCGACCACGCCGCGCTCGAGCGCGGTGTAGACTTCGCCGGGCGGCACTTGCAGCGGCAAGGCGCCCAACGACTGGAAGAACCCGCGGTACACCGGAACGCTGCGCAGCTTCATGCCGCTGAACGAATCGTCGACCGGCTTTTTATTGGTGTAGATGTGATACTTGAGGCCTTCGGTTTCGCGGCCCAGCCACACCATATTGGCTTTTTCGCGATGGATTTTATCCATGAGCTCGTAGCCGCCATTTTTACGCAGCTCGGCCATGGGCACCGAGGTAAAGCTCAAAGCCAGCGCCTCGGGCACCAGGTTGGCATGGAACACGCCGGTGGTGCTGGCCAGGTCCACCACGCCCGAGCGCACGGCGTTGCCGATTTCGAACGGAGGCATGGTTTCGGGACCGCCCAGCAGGTTGATTTGCAGGACGCCCTTGCCTTCCGCATTGACCTTCTTGACGAAAGCCTCGAAAGTGCGATCGAAGAACGAGTCTTTGGCAAAGGCGCTGACGGCCTTGAGCGTGACTTCGGCGCTCTGCGCCGCAAAGCTGGCAAAACCCAGCGCGACGGCAACTCCCGCCAGCATGAACTGTTTCTTCATCGGTGTATCTCCTTATGGTGTAACCATTAACTGTGGCAGCCCCGTAGCCAGCCACGGCAAGAACAGAAGCGCCCCCAATACCAGCACTTCAAGAATGATGAACGGCATGACCGAGCCGTAGATTTGCGTAAGCCGGATATGGCCCGGCGCAACGCTTTGCATGACCATGCACAGCAAGCCGAAAGGCGGCGTGAGCAGGCCGATTTCCATGGCCAGCAGCAGCATGACGCCCAGCCAGATGGGGTCGATGCCCGCGCTGTTGGCCAGGGGCATGAAGAACGGCAGGGTGATCATCATCATGCTGACCTGATCGATGATGCAGCCCAGGAACAGCAGAATGGCCAGCATGCCCATGACCAGGTAAACGGGCGAAAGATGGTACTGGCCGATCATCTGCAACAGGCCCGTGGTGGCCCCTGAAAAGCTAAGCAGCTGCGAGAACGTGGTGGAAGCCACCAGCACGAACAGGATGATGACCGAGATGCGGGCGGTTTCCATAAGCGCCTTGTACAGCGCCTGCCACGTGCACGCGCGGTAGCAGATCATGGCAATGACCGAGGCCACGGCGCCGATGGCGGCCGACTCGGTTGGCGAGGCCCAGCCCACCAGCATGCTGCCCACCACCGCCACGAAGATGCCGAACAAGGGCAGGACGTCGCGCACGAAGGGCTTCCAGCGTTCCCAGCCGTGCTTGCGCTGCTCGGGGTCGTAGGCCGGGGCAAGGCCAGGCTCCACGGTGCAGCGGATCATGACGTAGGCCACGAACAGCACCGCCAGCACCAGGCCTGGCACGATGCCGCCGATAAGCAATTGCGAAATGGAAATGCCGGCCAGGCTGCCCAGCATGACGGCCAGGGCGGATGGCGGAATCAGCATGGCAATGCCGCCCACCGCCATGATGGGCCCCATGGCGATTTTGGGCTGGTAGCCACGCTTGAGCATTTCGGGCAGCAAGGTGCCGCCCATCATGGCCGTATTGGCGATGGTCGAACCCGACAAGGTGGCGAAAATAGTGCCGCCCACGATCGACACGATGGAAAGCCGGCCCGGCAGCTTGGCGATGAGCTGCTCGATGGACGCAATGGCGCGAAACGCCAGGCCGCTGTGAAACAACAGCTCGCCCATAAGAATGAACAGCGGGATGGGCGTCAGCGAAAAACTATTGACCGACATGATCGAGTTGCGCACCAACTGGCCCAAGCCAGCTTCGCCACCCATGAAGACCCAGGCGCCCAGCAAGTTGACCCCCAGAAAAGCAAACGCCACCGGCACACCGATAAGCATAAGCAGGAACAACACGCCCAATAACAGGCTCAATGCCAATTGCCATTCCATTACGCCGCCCCCAGGTGTTCGGTCTTGAAAGCCACCGCAAGCCGGCGCACGAATTCCACGGTCAACAGAATGAACGAAATCGTCATGGGAAGAGCCAGCCACCACTCGGGGAAGATAAGAACCTTGAACACCATGCCGCCCTGCTGCATGCTGTCGAACAGGCTATAGACGCTTTGCACGGCCAGAATGGCGCACACGGCCAGGCAAATGAGTTCGCCGATGACGTCGAACCACCATTTCGTTTTGCCGGTAAGGCCGCGCACCAGGATATCGACGCGGATGTGGTCGTTGGTATAGACCAGCCACGGCGACGCCAGGAAGGCCGAGATCATGAGCATGTATTCGGTGACTTCCACCGACCAGGTAATCGTTGTAATGCCCAGGTTGCGCAACAGCACGTCGGCGCACACCAGCAGGGCCATGGCCCCGAACAGCACCGCCGCAATCAATCCCGTCCCGATCATCAGGCCGCGGTAGACCCGCATGCCCGCGCCCAGCGGCGCCTGTGCTTCCTGCTGATTGCCAGCATCTTCCATAAAACCTTCCTGCTTGATTATTTATTTGAACAACGACCGCGGCCATCCCTTGTCCCGGGACGTAATGCGGGAGAATCATTTTAGTCTTAAACTATTATTAAGAAACTAGGGATATTGCTAGGCCTTGCCCATACTGAAGAGGCCTGGCGCGGGTTGCCGGTTTTTATGCCAAAATCTCGGCTTTAGGCGGCACAAACGCATGAGTTCCCACAATGCGCTGTTCCATTCGCTTGAAGAGCAGGGCTGGGCCGTCAGCGATACCCTTGTCCCCGCAAGCTGGCGCGCAGCCTTGCTCAAGCAGGGCCAGGAGCTATGGCACGCAGGCCATTTCCACGAGGCCGGCATAGGCCGGGGGCAAAGCCATCAGCAAAGGCCCGACATCCGCGGAGACTCGATCTGCTGGGTCGAATCCGGCTCGCTGCATGCGGGCCAGCCCTTTTTTACATGGATGCGGGAATTGCGCCACGAACTGAACGCCAGGTATTACCTGGGCCTGCGCAGCCAGGAATTCCATTTTGCGCGCTACGAAGCCGGTCGCGGCTACAAAAAGCACATCGACCAGCACCACGGCACCGGACACCGGAAGATCTCCGTTGTCCTGTACTTGAACCCGCACTGGAAGCCGCTGGACGGCGGCGAGCTTTGCCTGTACCACCCCGACGGCCACCGCGAAACGCAACGCATACTGCCCATGCCGGCGCGGCTGGTGATTTTTCGCAGCGACCTGATTCCGCACGAGGTCCTGCCATGCCGCCAGGCCCGCTGGAGCCTGACCGGCTGGCTGCGCTCGGATGAGCCGCCGCTGAAATCGCTGGGCGCGGATTCCTAGCGCGCTGCCGGCCACATGGCCAGTTCAGACTCCGCAGTCGGGCATGCGGATCAGGCGAACGACACGCTACACGCTTAGATACGCGCGCCGGACTTCGTCGTTGGCGGCCAGGTCTTCCATGGAGGCCTGGTAGCGTATCTGGCCTTTTTCCAGCACATAGGCCCTGTCGGAGACCAGCTCGGCAAAATGCATGTTCTGCTCGGAAAGCAGGATGCTTACACCTTGCTGCTTGAGCTCGATGATCATGTTGGCCATTTGCTCGACAATAAGCGGAGCCACGCCTTCGGAGGGCTCGTCCAGCAGCACCAGGTATGGATTGCCCATAAGCGCCCGGGCCACTGTGAGCATTTGCTGTTCGCCGCCGCTCATGCGCCCGCCGGGGCGCAGGGGCATTTCGCCCAGATTGGGAAACAGATCGAACAAGCGCTCGGGCGTCCATTGCGGCGCCGCCGTGCCGTCGGACCAGGTGCGCGCGGGCTGGCGGCCCACGGCCAGGTTCTCCATGACGGTAAGCTCGGTGAAGACGCGGCGGTCCTCGGGCACGAAGGCCAGGCCCATGCGCGCCGCGTGATGCGGTTCGCTGCGCGAGATATCGTTGCCCAGGAAGGAGATGCTGCCGCGCCGCTTGTCCAGCATGCCCATCAGGGCTTTCAGCGTGGTGGACTTACCCGCGCCGTTGCGCCCCATCAAAGCCACGACCTCGCCGCGCTGCACGTGCAGGTCGAGGTCGAACAGGATCTGGGCCGCGCCGTACCAGGCGGCAAGCCCTTTTGCCTCAAGCAGGGTCTGGGTCGTCATGCCGGCTCCTTTACCGCTTTCTTTTCGAATGTCTTGCCCGTGCCGAAATACACTTCCTGCACCTTGGGGTGGTCGCGCAGTTCCAGCGGCTTGCCTTCGGCGATAAGGCGGCCGCGCGCCAGCACGATCATGCGGTCGGCGTAGGCGAACACCACGTCCATGCTGTGCTCGGTGAACAGCACGGCCATGCCGCGCTCGATGACCAGCTTCTTGGTCAGGGCCATGAGGTCGTTGCGTTCTTTGGGCGCCATGCCGGCGGTGGGCTCGTCCATGAGCAGCAGCTTGGGGTTGTTGGCGATGGCGATCGCCAGTTCCACGCGCTTTACGTCGCCGTAGGCCAGCACGCTGCAAGGCCGGTCGGCCTGGGCCGCCATGCCCACCTGGTCCAGCAAGTCCATGGCCTCGTCCCGCTTGTAGGCGGCCGCGCGGCGCCAGGTGGACAACAGCTTGTTGTCGGCCGACAGCAAGGCCATCTGCACGTTTTCTATCGCCGTCAACGACGCGAAGGTCTCGGCGATTTGAAAGGTGCGGCCCACGCCCAGCTTCCAGATGCTGCGCGGGGGCAGGCCCACCAGTTCGTGGCTGCCCAGCTTGATGGAGCCGCTGTCGGCCTTGAGCTGGCCATTGACCATGTTGAAGGTCGTGGACTTGCCCGCGCCGTTGGGCCCGATAAGAGCCAGGAGCTCGCCGGCCGGCAGCTCGAAATTGATGCCGTCCACGGCCCGAACGCCGCCGAAGGACTTGCCCAGGCCCGATACTTTCAGCAAGCTCATGGCTGCGCCTCCTTGACTTGAATGCGATCGATGCGGACGCGCTCCATGGCCTGGGTGCGCGCCGCGCCGGCCTGTTCCCGCCCATCGGCCGGTTCGTGGCCACGCGCCTGGCTGGCGCCGCCGCTTCCCGTGCGGCCTTTGGCCCTGGCACTGAGGTTTTCGCACAGCAGCTTCAGGGTGCCGGCAATGCCTTGGGGGAACAGCAGCACCAGCAGCAGAATGATTCCGCCCAGCATGGCCCGCCAGTAATCGGTATTGCGCGCCACGATGTCATGCAGCCAGGTGAACGAAACCGCGCCGACTATGGGCCCCACCAGGGTTTGCATGCCGCCCAGCAGCACCATGACCAGGCCGTCGATGGACTTGTTCACGTGCAAGGTTTCGGGCGCGATGCTGCCCTTGGAAAAGGCGAACAGGGTGCCCGCCAGCCCCGCCGCAATGCCGGCGATGACAAAGCCGTACCAATGAATGCGCTTGACGTTGATGCCGATGGCGTCGGCGCGCAGGAAAGAGTCGCGCCCCGCCCGCATGGCGTAGCCGAACGGCGAAAACAGGATGCGGCGCAGCCACAATGCGGCCCCCACCACCAGCACCAGGGTCAGGTAGTAATAAACGGTTTTATTGGACAGCCAGGCCGCGGGCCAGACTCCGGTCATGCCGTTGCTGCCGCCGGTGAAGTCGTCCCACTGATAGCAGATGGCCCATGTTATTTGCGCCACGGCAAGGGTCAGCATGGCCAGGTACACGCCCGACAGCCGCACGCAGAACCAGCCGTATACCAGGGCTCCGACGCCCGCCACCAGCGGCGCGACGATGAAGGTGAGCTCCATGGGCATGCCCAGCGATTTCACCAGCAGGGCCGCCGCATAGGCGCCCAGGCCGAAATAAGCGGCATGACCGAACGAATGCATGCCACCCGGCCCCATGATGAAGTGCAGGCTTACCGCGAACAACACGGCCACCAGAAGGTCGATGAACAGCACGGTAATGTAGGGCATCTGCACGGTAAAGGCCGGCATGGCCAGCAACAGCAGCACACAGGCCGCCGCGCCCAGCTTGAACCGCCTGCTGGCCGGACGCAGGGGCTCTTCGCCGTCGGAAGCATTGTGCCGCACTGCCTGGGCCTTGCCGAACAAGCCCCAGGGCCGGATGATGAGCACCACCGCCATGACCAGGAATTCCACCACCAGCGTAAGCTTGGTGAACGAGATACTGAACCCGAGGATCTCGACCACGCCCAGCCAGACGCAAACCGCCTTGAGCTCGGCAATGAGCAGGGCCGCAACGTAGGCGCCGGTAATGGAGCCCATGCCGCCCACCACCACGATCACGAATGCGGCGCCGATGATCTGGATGTCCATTTCCAGGTTGGCCGGTTCGCGCGGCAGCTGCAGCGCCCCGCCGAATGCCGCCAGCAGCGCGCCCAAGGCAAACACGGCAGTGAACAGCCAGGCCTGGTTGATGCCCAGCGCGCTGACCATGCCGCGGTCTTGCGTTGCCGCCCGCACCAGTGTGCCCCAATGCGTCTTGGTAAGCAGCAGCCACAGCAGGCCCAGCACCACCGGCCCGATGGCGATCAGGAACAGGTCGTAGGTGGGGAACAGCCGGCCGAAGATCGAAATCGCGCCCTCGAGGCCAGGCGCCCTGGGCCCAAGCAGTTCCTCCGGCCCCCAATACCAAAGCACGGCATCGCGCAGCACCAGGGCCACGGCAAACGTGGCCAGCAGCTGGAACAGCTCGGGCGCATGATAGATGCGGCGCAACAGCACCATTTCGATCAGGCCCCCGAGTATGCCCACCGCCACGGCGGCCAATACAATGGCCGGCCAGAAGCCAATGGAGTTTTCCAGCGTGATGACCAGCGAATACGCCACGTAAATGCCGACCATATAGAACGAGCCATGGGCGAAATTTACGATGCGCGTCACGCCGAAGATCAACGACAGGCCGGCCGCCACCATGAACAGCGACGACGCGCCGGCCAAGCCGTTGAGCAGCTGTACGATAAAGCCCGAGAAATCCATACTGTCCGCCACTATTCAATTCAGGAAATGCCCGCATTGGCAATGCGGGGCTTTGTGCTGCTTCACGGCTGCTAATCGGCCTTGCGCATCTGGCGAACTTCTTCGTCGCTGGGCTGCAGCTTCTCGCCGTCGATGTATTCACCATTGGGCATCGCGCCCTTGCCGTCCTTCACCACCAGGCGGCCCACATGTATGCCCCAGGTCGCCTGATTGTCGATGGGACGGAAATGCATCTTGCCGAACGGGGTTTCAAACTGCAGGCCTTTGAACGCCTTGATCATGGCTTCGGTGTCGGTGGAGCCGGCCTTGGTGATGCCGGCGGCCAGCGCCTGAACGGTGGCGTAGCCGATGACCGAATTCAAGCGCGGATAATCGTGGTATTTCTTTTCATAGGCTTCGATGAACGCCTTGTGCTCGGGGATATCGATGTTCGTGTAGGGATAGCCGGTTACGAACCAGCCATCGGGGGCATCGCCGCGCAACGGATCCAGGTACTCGGGCTCGCCGGTCAACAAGCTGACCACCTCGCGGTTCTTGAACAGGCCTCGGGTCTTGCCTTCGCGGGCGAACTTGGTCAGGTCGGGCCCGAACAGCACATTGAAAATAGCGTCGGGCTTGGCGTCTTCCAGGGCTTGCACCACGGGGCCGGCATCGAGCTTGCCGAAAGGCGTGGCCTGCTCGGCGACGAACTCGACATCTGGCTGCAGTTTCTTGAGCTCGGCCTTGAAGGCGGCCACGGCAGCCTGGCCGTATTCGTAATTGGGGTAGATAAGCGCCCAGCGTTTTTTGTTCATTTTGGCGGCGGCCGGCGCCACCGACGCGGCCAGGGCATGCGTGCCGGCGCGCAGGCGATACGTATAGCGATTGCCGTCCTGCCAGACAACCTTGTCGCTTAGCGGCCCCGACGCCAGGAAGAACACTTTGCGCTGCTTGGCGAAGTCGGCCACGGCCAGGCCGACGTGCGACAGCGTGACGCCGGCCAGCACGTCGACCTTGTCGCGCGAGATCAGCTCTTCGGCGATGCGCACGGCATCGCCGGCATTGGCGTTGTCGTCGCGGAAAATGGTGTTCAGCTTCTTGCCCAGCACGCCGCCGGCGGCGTTGATCTGCTCTTGCGCCAGCTCCCAGCCCTTCTTGTACGGCCCAAGGTTGGCCGGCAAGGTTTTATAGCTGTTCAGCTCGCCGATAAGAATGGTGTCTTTCGATTCCGCCAGGGCGGTATTGGCACAGAACCCTGCTGTCATCGCCATCGCCACCGCGACGGTCATTTGCTTCAAGTATTTCATACTGCACTCCTGGCTCGAGACTGGCCGGCATCGGCAACGCTGGCCTTGTGGATACTTGGCCCGGACCCGCAAGGCCCCGGAATAAATGTAGTGACGACTACAATAGTATGTAGTGAACGCTAAAAAATACTAAGGGAAAATTCCACCATGCGCAATGTGGGTTCTCCCGGAACCCAAATATTTTTCCGGGGACTGATGTAACAACTTGAAATCTAAAGCGATGAAAGCTCAATAAAGACGGGCTTTTCCGCTGTAACAGGCATGGCCAGCCGTGACTGCTAAGTAGTTACCCTAGGCCTACGGAGAGCCTGAACGGCCTGCACTGAAACCGTGCAAAATTTGGGGCGAAATGTTATTTTTTTAGTGCCCACTATAAAAATACGACGCGTTTGCACCGGCTTGCGGCACGGCCGCTAAATGGCGCACACTTGATCCGCGCCCGAAGAAGGAATGCCGCCGCTGTTCTTGGCCTGGGCCACATCGAGGTCGCGCGGCAGAGTTACGCCGTTCTTGACCGCCAGCACTTCGGCCATGATGCTTACCGCAATTTCAGAGGGTGTCTTGCTGCCTATGTAGATGCCGATGGGACCGCGCAGGCGCGCCAGAGACGCTTCGGTCTGGTCGAAGTACTCGATGAGCCGTTCGCGCCGCAGGGCGTTGTTGCTGCGCGAGCCGATGGCGCCCACGTAGAAGGCCTCGGTTTCCAGCGCCTCGAGCAGGGCCAGGTCGTCCAGCTTCGGGTCGTGGGTAAGGGCGATGATGCAGCTGCGCCGGTCGGCCTTGAACTCACGCACGACGTCATCGGGCATTTCCGACACCACGCTTGCCCCCGCCACCGACCAGCTGGCGCGGTATTCTTCGCGCGGATCGCACACCGTAACGGTAAAGCCGTTGAACAAGGCCATGGTGGCCAGGTATTCGGTCAATTGCCCCGCGCCGATCAGCAGCATGCGGTACTCGGGGCCGAAGGTATTGATCAGTTCGGTTTCCGACACGGAAAGCTCGGAAGGCTGGCCGGTGGGCTCTTGGGACACGCTGCCGTCGGACAAGCGCACAATGCGCCGCATCAGCTTGCCGGCCTCGAGTTCCGTCACCAGTTGCGCCAGGGCCTGCGCATCGGAGTCGTATTCGATAAGCAGTTCCAGCGTTCCGCCACAGGGCAGACCGAACCGGTGGGCTTCGTCGGCCTTGATGCCGTACCGCAAGAAAGACGGCGCGCCCGTGGGCATTTTGGAGGGGTTTTCCGCGCCCGAATAGGCTTGCGAATAGCGGTAGATAAGATCGTCTTCGATACAGCCGCCCGAAACCGAACCCACGACGGTGCCGTCTTCGCACAAGGCCATGATGGAGCCGATGGGCCGCGGCGACGAACCCCAGGTGCGCACAACCGTCGCCAAAAGCGCGCGCTTGCCGGCCCGCCGCCAATCGCGCAAAGTTCTCAAGACAACAAGATCCAGATTTTCCATTGTGGCGCTCCATCGTTGCCGGCCGCCACGCCATACGCGGGGCCGGCGCCGCCGCTGCCCACAAACTTGAAAACACAACAGGAAACGGCGCTGCCCTCTAGTTTACGGCTTAACAAACCGCAATGTCATGCGGTCGCTTTCGCCGATGGCCTGGTACTTGGCGCGGTCGGCATCCTTGTTGCGATAGGTGGGCGGCAATGCCCAGACTCCGTTGGGATGATCGGCCGTATCCTTGGGATTGGCATTGATTTCCGATTTGGCGTCCAGCTTGAAGCCCACGCTTTCGGCCAGCTTGATGACGTAGGCCTCATGCACGTAGCCAGTGCTGGCTTTCGAATCCTGCTTCATGCCGGCAGGCAGCCGATGCTCGGCCACGCCCAGCACGCCGCCGTGCTTCAGGACATCGTAGGCGCTTTTGAAAACCTTCTTCGCATTGTCGTCGCCCTGCGCGATCCAGTTGTGGATGTTGCGGAAGGTCAGCACCATGTCGACGCTGCCGGCGGGCGCATAATTCAGATGCTGGGGCGGCTCGAAGACCTCGACGTCGACCTTGCCGAAAAGCGCCGGATTCGCGGCCATCTTGCTGCGAAAGCTGCGCGCATAGCCGCGCAGGTGCTCGTCGGACGAATCAGGCGAATACGAACCCGCAATGTACTTGCCCTTGTCGCGCAAATACGGGGCCAGGATTTCGGTATACCAGCCGCCGCCGGGCGACAGCTCGACCACTGTCATGGTGGGCTTGATGCCGAAGAACATCAGCGTTTCGTAGGGATGGCGCGCGGCGTCGCGCTGCACATAGGCCGGCGTGCGCTGGCTGCTGGCGATGGCCGCCTTGAGCGCATCGTCGGCATGCGCCGTGCCCATCAGCAGCGCGGCCAGCGCGCCCGCCAAAAACAATTGCTTCATGATCTTGTCTCCTGTGATTGCCGGGCTTCCAGCATTTCTGAAAATGGAACGCGGAAGGCCCCCGCGGCGGAACGCCATGTTCCGCCGCATTGAGGTCATGGATCAAAGAATAGCAAAAAAGAACGGGAACCCGCAGGCGCCAGCTTGCGCCCGCCTGCCGCCCTCTTGCGAAGCGTTATGCCGCTTGCGAGGTGGTTTCGTCGACCCGCTTGGCGATGTGCTCGAGCGCGGCCTCGACCTGGTCGATGAGGATCAGGCACAGGTCGCCGTCGGCCAGCCTTTCCAGCGCGGTATCGATGGCCAGGAACTCGCCATGGATTTCCTGTATGTGCCTGGCCCGGCCGGCATTGGCCAGGCCCTGCTTCAGCAGGGCCAGCACTTCGCCGTCCTCCCGGCCACGCTGGCACTGATCCTCGTACAGGATGACGTCGTCGAAGGCTTCGCCCAGAATCTCGGTCTGGCGGCGGATATCGATGTCGCGGCGATCGCCCGCCCCGCTTATCACCACGCTGCGCCGCCTGGCAGGCAGGCTTTCCACCGCATCCACCAAAGCCTGGATGGCGTCGGGGTTGTGACCGTAGTCGGCGATCAGCGTCGCGCCCTTGTACGAGAACATATTGAAGCGCCCGGGCGCCGTGCTGGCGTCGCTGACGAAGGACGACAGGCCGGCCTGCATGGAGGCGCCCTCCAGGCCCAGCGCCCAGACAGCCGCCGCCGCGGCCATGGCGTTCTCCACCTGGAAGCCCAGAGTACCCGCACGAGTCAGCGGAATGTTCTTCAGCGGCAGGCGCAGCATATTGCCGCCTTCGGCGAGCACGATGTCGCCAGCCTCGACGAATACGGCACGCCCGCCTTGCGCGCGATGGGTGGCCAGCACAGGATGGTTGCCGTCGGCCGCAAAGAAAGTCACGGAGCCGGGACAGTTTTCGGCCATGGCCGCCACATAGGGATCGGCCGCATTCAGCACGGCCATGCCGTCCGGCGCCACGTTTTCGACAATGACCCGCTTGACGATGGCCAGGTCCTCCACCGTGCTGATGTAGTTGAGGCCCAGGTGGTCGCCCATGCCGACGTTGGTGACGACCGCCACATTGCAGCGGTCGAACCCCAAGCCTTCACGCAGGATGCCGCCGCGCGCGGTCTCGAGCACCGCCGCATCCACCTCGGGGTGCATCAGCACATTGCGCGCGCTGCGCGGGCCGCTGCAGTCGCCGGTATCGATGCACCGGCCGTTTATGTACACCCCGTCGGAATTGGTCATGCCGACACGCAGGCCGGTACCGGCCAGCAAGTGCGCAATGAGCCGGGTGGTGGTGGTCTTGCCGTTGGTGCCGGCAATCGCCACCAACGGAATACGGCCGTTTTCCCCCTCGGGGAACATATTGGCGATGATGGCCTCGCCCACCGCCCGGCCCTTGCCGAACGAAGGGCTCAGATGCATGCGCAGCCCCGGCGCCGCATTGACTTCCACAATGCAGCCTTTGCCGGGAGACAACGGTTCATAGACGCTTTCGCTTACCAGGTCGATGCCGCAGATATCCAGGCCCACCATTTGCGCCGCCGCCACGGCCACGGCCGCCAGGTCGGGATGAACGTGGTCGGTGACATCGGTGGCGGTGCCGCCGGTGCTCAGGTTGGCATTATTGCGCAGCGCCACCAGCACGCCGTTCTGGGGAATGGAGTGCGCGTCGTAGCCTTGCTTGGCCATGGTGGCCACGGCAATGTCGTCGTGTATGCGGATCTTGGTCAGAGACGTGCCATGGCCTTCGCCGCGCGCGGGGTCGGCATTGATGGCCTCGACCAATTGCGCAATGGTGTGCCGGCCGTCGCCGATGACCTGTGGCGGATCGCGCCGCGCCGCCGCAACCAGCTTGTCGCCCACCACCAGCAAGCGGAAATCATGGCCGGGAAAATACCGCTCGACGATGACCTCGGAGCAAATGTCGGACGCCGCCTCGAAGGCTGCAAAAACCTGGCTGCGCCCCTGGAGGTTTACCGCCACCCCCTTGCCCTGGTTGCCGTCGCGCGGCTTGACCACCACCGGCCCGCCGATTTCCCGAGCCACTTCCCAGGCTTCTTCGGGCGTGGTCACGCTGCGGCCGTCCGGCACGGGCACGCCCGCCGCGCCGAGCAGCGCCTTGGTCAGGTCCTTGTCTTGCGCAATGGATTCGGCAATGGCGCTGGTGCAATCGGTTTCGGCGGCCTGAATGCGCCGCTGCCGGCTGCCCCAGCCAAACTGCACCAGGCTGCCCTGGGTCAGGCGGCGATAGGGAATCGAGCGCACGATCGCCGCCAGCACGATGGCGCCCGTGCTGGGCCCAAGGCGCACGTCTTCATTCAGTTCGCGCAGGCGCGCCAGTGCATCGGCCAGGTCGAACGGCGTGTCGTCCATGGCCGCCAGGCAAAGATCCTGGGCCAGGTCGAAGGCCATCCGGCCGACGTCTTCTTCGCTGTACTCCACGATGACCTGGAACACTCCGGGCTCTATCGTGGCGGAAGTGCGGTAGAACGATACGGCGCAACCGGCCTGGGACTGCAGGCTCAACGCGGCGCAGGCCAGGGCGTGCGCCATCGAGTAGCTTTGTCCGTTGTTCAAGGGGCGCAGCAGGTCCAGTTCGGGAAAGCGGGCGCGCAAGCGCGTTTCGAATCCTGGCAGCGCATCGATGGCGCATTCGACATCGGTGCACGACACGATGGCTTCGATCGAAGTCTGGCGACTCCACAGATTGGGGCCGCGCAAAGCTCTTACACGTGAGACTTCCATGAACTGCGTTTCCTCTTATTGGCGCCGCCGAAGGGGCAGCGCCGTATTCGTTGTCAAGGGTTCAAATGCCGGCCAGGCATCGGCCGGGCTGATTCCTGCTTGCGCTCCGGCCCGCGCTCATACCGCCACTTCCAGCGCCGGCGCCGCGCTGTCCGGCCGCACCTGCATCGCCGCGGCGGACTCCAGGCCGAAAGTCTCCACGCCGGTGCGCATCAGGGCGGGGTCGATATTCAAGGCCCAGCCGGCGGCCACCGCCGCCAGCACGTTCCGCACCTGTTGAAGCTGCGCGCCCCCTTCCGTAAGCGGCACGGCCGCCAGATCGGTAAGGCGGTTTTCGTCGGCCCCGTGAGCCAGGATGATCGCGCCGTCACGCACGAACACCCCGCGCCTGCCCGCGGCCAGATGCCCGGCCATCACGGCCCCCTTGCCGTCCATGCCGAAGAACACCACGTCGCCGTCGCACAGGCCGGCCATGGCTGCCACCGGCTCGTCGTCGGCGTTCAGCACCGCCGCGCCTCCGGGCAGCACCACGTCGACCTGGGTGCGGAACACATTGGCAATGCGATCGACGTCGTCGACGTAGAAATCGGGCAGTGTGTCGGCGGGATCGAGGTTCGTGACTATGCCCACCTGGCAACGGTCATAGGCCAGGCCTTCGGTAAGAATGACGCGGCTGCTGTTTTCAATGACGCCGGCCTGGACGGCGCGGTTCATCAAGACCCGCTGGCCCTGCTGCCAGTTGGCGCAATCCTTGCTTTCGACATGGCGATGGCCGAAGAACAGGCCATTGCTGCAGGCCAGGCCAATGGAAAGGCCGTTGAGCTGCAGCAACCGGGCCACGATGCGCGCCACCGTGGTCTTGCCATGGCTGCCGGTTACCCCCACAAGAGGAATACGGCCGGCCTGTCCGGGCGGGAAAAGGTGATCGACAATGGCCTCGCCCACCGGGCGGGGCTGCCCTTGCGCGGGCTTGATGTGCATGAGCAGGCCGGGGCCCGCGTTGACTTCGACAATGGCGCCCCCCTGCTCTTCCAGAGGGCGGGAAATGTCGCTGGCCACGAGGTCGACGCCGGCGATGTCCAGGCCGACGACGCGCGCCGCCAGGGTAACCGCCGAGGCCACCGAGGGGTGGACCAGATCGGTCACGTCCAGCGAAACATTGCCGCTGCGCTGGATGATCACCGTCTTGCCGGGCTCGGGCACGGATTCGGCGCTATACCCCTGGCGGCCGACTTCCAGCCGGGCGGCGGAATCCAGGCGAATGACGTTGAGCGGGTGGTCTTCGTCGCGCCCACGGCGCGGGTCGGAATTGATCTGGCTTTCGATGAGATCTTCGATGGTGCTGACGCCGTCGCCCACCACCGAGGCCACCTCGCCGCGCGCGGCGGCCACCATACGGTCGCCCACCACCAGCAGGCGATGCTCGTCGCCCTGGATGAAGCGCTCGACCACCACGCCGCTGCCCTCGTCCACCGCCACGGCAAAGGCGGTCTCGATTTCGGCGCGCGTGGCCAGGTTGGTGAATACGCCGCGGCCATGATTGCCGTCCATGGGCTTGACGACCACGGGCAGGCCGATGGACTCGGCCGCCTCCCAGGCTTCCTCAGCCGTTTCCACCAGTTGCCCCTCGGGCACCGGCACGCCGCAGGCCTGCAGCAGGGTCTTGGTGAGGTCTTTGTCGCGCGACACGCCCTCGGCGATGGCGCTGGTCTGGTCGGTTTCCGCCGTCCAGATACGGCGCTGCGCCGCCCCGTAGCCCAATTGAACCAGGTTGTTGACCTCGCTGAGGCGAATGGCGGGAATATCGCGGTCGTCGGCGGCGTTGACGATGCTGTCCGTGCTGGGACCAAGGCGCAGCGACTCGGTAAGCTCGCGCAGTTCGTCGACCGCGCCCTGCACATCGTAGGGCCGGTCTTCGATGGCGGCCATGACCAGGTCGCGGGCGGCATACAGCGCCGCGCGGGTCACGGGCTCGTACCAGGCGCGCACGATCACCTTGTACACCCCGCGCACAGGGGTTTCCCGGGCCCGTCCCAGGCCGCCGGGCAGGCCGGCCAGGCTTTGCAGTTCCAGTGTGACGTGTTCCAGGATGTGGGCGGGCCAGGTTCCGTCACGCAAACGTTGTAAAAAACCACCACGTTCGCCGACGCTGCAGCGATGCTCGACCAGGGTCGGCAGCCAGGCGGAAAGCCGTTCGTTGAACCCCGGGATGGTGTTGGACGGAAAGTCTTCCAGATCCCCGATATCGACCCAAGCCTCGATAATTGGCCTGTAGGCCCAGATGCTGGGCCCGCGCAGGGACAACATCTTGATAAATTCAATGTGTTTTTTGTTCATCTTGAGATGAAGGAGTCTGGAAGAAAAGGGGAAGGCAACACAGTTCGGACGAACGATGCCGTTTATAGCCGGAAGCGGAAAAATGACAGATGCATTTGCCAGGCGCAACCAAAGAGAAGAGAATTGCGGAGCTAGCCGCAAGAGAAGCAAATTAAACTCCTAGCCAGTGCGCAAAGCAAGCAAATTTCGCGTGTTCACCCTTCCTTACAAGCACCTTACGCATTCTGTGCCAAAAACACCGCATTTACTCCATGAATCCCGAAGCAAATAAGGTGGACACCCCCCTGGCCGAAGTTTCCTCTTTCTGGCTGCCCGAGCTGGAAAAACACCTGCGGGAGCACGAAATCGTTCTGGCCAGCCTGGAGCTCGACCTCAACACCGACCTGCAGTTTTCCAAGGGCTTGCTGGTCGTTACCGACCGCCGGCTGCTGGCCAGGGAATCCCTCCAGGGCGACTGGCGCGAATGGGCCTACCGCCCGGGGCTGGCCCTTATTCAGCACGACCACGCCGGCGTGGGTTCGCTGGAACTGCTGGATACGCAGGCACAGCTTGCCAAATGGCGGTATACGCTGGGCTGCAACCCGGCCGCGCTGCGTCTTATCGCCCAGTTCGAGCGCCAATGCGCCGCGGCGCAGGGCCAGTTCGTCCGCCCCGGAACAGACTACGACGAAAGCCTGGACGAAGACGGCGACCCGCCCTCCCCGCCCTCCACCTGGGCCCTGCTGCGCCTGTGGCGGTTTGCCCAGCCCTACCGCATGCAATTGCTGGCCGGCTTCGTGCTGACGCTGGTTTCGACCGCCGCCGCACTGGTCGCACCGTACCTGACCATGCCACTCATGGACGACGTGCTGATTCCCTTCCAGAACGGCACGCCCATAGACTGGGGCCTGGTGCGCCTGTACCTGGGCGGGCTTCTGGGTTCGTCGATACTGGCCTGGGTGCTGGGCTGGGGCCGCACCTACATCCTGGCGCGCGTCAGCGAGCGCATCGGCGCCGACCTGCGCACGGCCACCTACCAGCACCTGCAAACCTTGTCGCTGCAATACTTCGGCGGCAAGCGCACCGGCGACCTGATCTCGCGCATCGGCTCGGAGTCCGACCGCATCTGTATTTTTCTTTCGCTGCACCTGCTGGATTTCGCCACCGACGTGCTTATGATCGTCATGACGGCCGTCATCCTGGTCTCCATCAACCCCTGGCTGGCGCTGGTCACGCTGATTCCCCTGCCCTTCATCGCCTGGCTCATTCATTTGGTGCGCGACCGCCTGCGCCACGGCTTCGAGCGCGCCGACCGCATCTGGTCGGAACTGACCAATGTGCTGGCCGACACCATTCCGGGCATCCGCGTGGTCAAGGCCTTTGCCCAGGAGCGCCGCGAAGTCGGGCGCTTTCGCGAGGCCAACAACCGCAACCTGGTCATCAACGACCGGGTCAATGCGGTATGGTCGCTGTTCTCGCCCACCGTCACCTTCCTGACCGAGGTCGGCCTGCTGGTGGTCTGGGGCTTCGGCATATGGCTGGTATCGCGCGACCAGATCACGGTGGGTGTGCTGACCGCCTTCCTCACCTACATCAGCCGCTTCTACATCCGGCTGGATTCCATGAGCCGCATCGTCTCGTTCACGCAGAAGGCGGCGGCGGGCGCCAAGCGCATCTTCGACATCCTGGACCACGTCTCCAGCGTGCCCGAGCCCGCGCACCCCGTGCACCTGGACGAGGTCAAGGGCCGCATCGAACTGCGCAACATCGGCTTTCGCTACGGCAACCGCGCCGTCATCCGCGGCATCGACCTGAACATTGCGCCGGGCGAAATGATAGGCCTGGTGGGCCATAGCGGATCGGGCAAAAGCACCCTGGTCAACCTCATCTGCCGCTTCTACGACGTAACCGAGGGCTCCATCCGCATCGACGGGCTGGACATCCGCGCACTGCCCGTCTCGGAATACCGCAAGCACATCGGCCTGGTCCTGCAGGAGCCCTTCCTGTTCTTCGGCACCATCGCCGAGAACATCGCCTACGGCAAGCCCAACGCCACCTACAAGGAAATCATCGCGGCGGCCCGCGCGGCCAATGCGCATGAATTCATCCTGCGCCTGCCCCACGGCTACGACTCGCTGGTGGGCGAGCGCGGCCAGGCCCTGTCGGGCGGCGAGCGCCAGCGCATTTCCATCGCCCGCGCCCTGCTCATCAACCCGCGCATCCTCATCCTGGACGAGGCCACCTCGTCGGTGGACACCACCACCGAACAGGAAATCCAGAAGGCCCTGGACAACCTGACCCGCGGCCGCACCACGATTTCCATCGCCCACCGTCTCAGCACCCTGCACCAGGCCGATCGCCTGGTGGTGCTGGACCGGGGCAAGATCGTGGAAGTCGGCAAGCACGACGAACTGCTGGCCAGAAACGGCGCCTATTCCCGCCTGTACCAGGCCCAGGCCCGGGGCGAAGACCCCCTTGGCACCTGGGACGACGATGACGCCGAGGAAGCCAGCTTATGAACCGGACACAGCCAAGCCATGACGCAACTTGACCTGCACCTGCGGCGCGACGCCTTCGGCTGCCTGCTGCTTCGCACCCCGTCGGGCCGCGAAGTGCCGGTGATCCCGGTACGCAGCTTTCCCATTTCCGACCCCGGCGCGGGCCTGGCCCTGGTGGGCACCGACGGCTCCGAACTGGTCTGGATAGAAGGCCCCGACGAACTCGCGCCCGAGACCCTGAAGCTTATACGGGAAGAGCTAGCCAGCCGCGAATTCACACCCGAAATCCAACGCATCGTCAGCGTTTCAAGCTTTGCCACGCCCAGCCGCTGGCAGGTGGAAACCGACCGCGGTCCCGCCCAACTGGTACTCAAGGGCGAGGAAGACATCCGCCGCCTATCGACCGGCACCCTGCTGATCGCCGACTACAGCGGCGTGCAGTTCCTCATCCGCCACGTACCGGCGCTGGACAAAGCCAGCCGCCGGCTGCTGGATCATTTTTTGTAGCGGCTATATAAACTAACGCGGCGGCGCTCACACCACCCATACCGCTTCGAGCGTGCCACGCTCCGCGGATCAAACTCCCAGGTATTGTCGTTGCACAGCAGTGTCCGAGCCCAATTCCGAGGAAGAACCTGTCCAGACAACACGCCCCTTTTCAAGGACATAATGCCTGTCTGCAATCTTAATCAAATGGCTCAAATTCTTGTCCACGACAAGAATGGACTGGCCCAGCTTTTTCAGCTCGTCGAGGCACCGCCAAATCTCCAGTCGGATCAAAGGAGCCAGTCCCTCGGTCGCCTCGTCCAGAATAAGCAATTGCGGATTTGTCATCAAAGCTCGAGCGATCGCCAACATCTGCTGCTCACCTCCAGACAATTGATTTCCATAATTACCCAGACGCTCACCCAACCGTGGAAAGAGATCGAGCACACGCGCCAAGTTCCATGGACTATCAGCATGCCGACGATTCGTCGCCGTCGCCACCAGATTCTCTTTTACAGTCAAATTGGGAAAAATGTGCCGGCCTTCGGGCACCAAACCAATGCCGGCCTGGGGAATTTTGTATGCGGCCAATTTATGCAATGGCTTGCCATTGAACTCAATGATCCCGCTTGCCTGAATCAAGCCCATTGTCGACATGATGGTCGATGTCTTTCCCATGCCGTTGCGCCCTAATAATCCCACGACCTCCCCCGCCCCAATCTCGAGGTCTACGCCAAATAGAACCTGGCTAAGCCCATAGCTGGCAGTCAGATTACTGATTTTCAGCATATTGCCTCTTCTCCCAGATAGGCGGCACGAACCTCTTCATTGTCGCGAATTGCCAGCGGCGTATCGGTAGCGACACAACGCCCGTAAACCAAAACACTGATTCTGTCCGCCAAGGAAAACACCGCGTCCATATCGTGCTCGACCAAAACAATGGTGTACTGCCCCTTGAGCTTATGCAACAGATCGACCATACGCTGGCTGTCATCGCCACCCATGCCTGCCAAAGGCTCATCCAGCAACAGCAAATCGGGGCGTGTCGCCAACGCGACGGCAAGTTCCAGTTGGCGCTGCTCCCCGTGGGACAACGAATAAACCTGAGCGCCCATCTTGGCTTCCAGCTCGACCATATGCAGAAACTCGCAAGACGCCCCGATCAGATTCCGAACCGCCGTCGCAGCGCGGAAAAAATGAAAAGCATGCCCCTGTTGCGCTTGCACGGCCAACATTACATTTTCCAAGACACTCAGCTGCGGCCAAAGAGACGTGATCTGGAAGGAGCGCACAATACCTCGACGCACTCTTTTCACCACATCCCATTGGGTGATATCCATACCCTGGTACACAATGGAGCCAGATGTAGGCTTGAGCTGCCCCGATAGCTGAGCCAACAACGTCGTTTTACCGGCGCCATTGGGGCCGATAATCGCGTGAGTCTCATTGCGGCGAATGGACAAGGAAAGATCGTCCGTAGCGGACAAGCCGCCGAAACTCTTGAACAGACGCGTCACCTCAAGAATAGGATCGCTCATATCCGATTTTTCCGTTCGCCCGCGCCAAGAAATACGCCAACGATTCCAGTGCGCGCGTACAACACGATCACTATCAACAAAGGCCCCATGATCATCTGCCAGTATTCCGTTATATTGCCTAGCACATACTCTGCAGCCAGGTAGAAAAAGGCGCCGAGCACCGGTCCAAACAATGACCCCATGCCGCCGATGACAACCATGACAATCAGGTCTCCGGACCTCGTCCATGCCATGTCCGCAGGGCTTACAAACGACTGGCTGCTTACCAGCAACACACCCGCCAAGCCGGCGATCGCTCCAGAAATCACGAACGCAACCAGCTTGTACCAAAACACGGGCAACCCGATCGCACGGAGCCGGTCGGCATTTTGGCGACTTGCCTTGAGCACCAGGCCGAATCGTGAATTGACGAGAGTTCTGCAACCCAGAAAAACGCCGCACAAGCAAACCCACACCACGTAATAAAGCGTCGTGCGATGGCTTAGATCCAGATTGCCCAGCATTTGGGTCCCCATTACCTGAAGCCCGTCCTCTCCGCCGTAGTCTTCCATGGACACAGCCAGGAAATACAGCATCTGAGCCAGTGCCAGAGTAATCATGATGAAGTACAGGCCGCTGGTACGCAAAACCACCGCGCCAAGCATCAATGCCACAAGAGCCGTGGCGGCCACGGCTATCGGCCACGTAAACAACGCATTCAAGGAGCCTTGAATCTGAAAGGGACCAATGGCAAGTGCATTGGCTTCGTAGGCGTGATACCCCAGAATTCCAACCACATACGCCGCAACCCCAACAAACATCGAGTGGCCAAATGACACCATGCCGCCGTAGCCCAGAATCAAATTCAAACTGAGGGCCATGATGGAAAAAATCATCATCCGCATCAGCAGCCGAACATAAAAGGGTTCGCCCAGGAAGGAGGCAAGCCACGGCACGCAGGCCAGCAAAATGAAGAAGAGAGCCCCTAGCCAAAACTCGACTGGATACCTTTTCTCCGGCGGTGCCGAGACGAGAGAGTCGAACAGAGCAGAGCGAAACAGGGAAGTCGATTCAGGCATGAGATGGGAAAAGGCCGCGAGGGCGCCAAAATAAGATGACAGCCATGAGCAAGTAAATGATGACATTGCCAAAACCAGAGGGCAGCATTACCCGCCCCAGAGTATCAATGACCCCGACAACGATCGCGGCGGCAAAGGACCCGCGAACCGAGCCAATGCCACCGATAACGATAACCACAAGCGTCAAGATGAGAATGTGGTCTCCCATACCTACCTGAACGGTAAAAATGGGTGCAGCCAAAATACCCGCCAGAGCCGCCAACCCGGCTCCGAGGGCAAAAATCAGCGAATAGAGCAATGCAATATTTACGCCTAAACCTATGATCATTTTGCGATCCGAGGCTCCTGCGCGAATAAGCATCCCGATACGGGTATGTCCAATGAGGAAATAAAGCCCTATAGCCACTGCGACACTGGCCAGAATGACTATCAAGCGGTATCCAGGGTAGTCGATGCCCGCGAGGCTGACGGAATAGTCGAGCCAAGCGGGGATATCCAACCGGAGAGGAGTAGCCCCCCAAATAAAACGAGTAAGCTCATTCAAGAACAGGATCAGGCCGAACGTACAAAGCACTTGATCAAGATGATCGCGCGAGTATAGCGGTCGCAAAACGAGAAATTCGATCGCCAGTCCGATGAGAGCCGTACAAGCGACCGCAAGCCCTACAGCCAATAAGTACGAGCCCGTCAACAGTGAAAAGGTGACCGCCAAGAAGGCACCCACCATGTAAAGCGCACCATGCGCCAGGTTGATGAGGTTCATAATGCCGACCACCAGGGTCAAGCCCGCGGCCATAAGAAACAACATCATCCCAAATTGCACACCATTAAGCAGTTGCTCAAAAAACAGTAACAAGGCCCACTCCCGATACTTGAAACAAAAGGAAAATCAGCCAGTTCCTACCTCTGACTTTCGCCGCCTACATCCTGCATTCCGCGTAGTAAGCATCCTTAGCGTCGACCAGCGCTGTTTTCTCGGTAACTTGCCGGACTGTTCCATCGGCTTGCTTTACCACCTTCAGCAGATAGAAGTTGCCAATTGGGAAGTTATTGGTGTTAAAGGAAAATGACCCTCGCACCGACTCAAAATGGGCTTTCTTTAGCGCAGCGGCAAAGGCTTTTTTATTGGAAGCGCCGCCCGCCTCTCGCAGTGCGCTATCCAGTAAACGCGCCGTATCGTATGATTGCGCGGCGAAATTCGAAGGCAAATAGCCGTACTTCTTCTGGAAGCTTTCAACAAAATGCCTATTTGCCTTATTGGGCAGGTCCGCGTTCCACAAATTAGTCTGGTAAGTGCCAACGGCCGCGTCCCCAATGGCGGGCAGCGTAATGCTGTCAATCGTAAAAGCGGAATACATGGGGATTTCGTTGGTCAAATTGGCCTGGGCATATTGCTTGGTAAAGTTGATACCCATCCCGCCAGATAAAAAAACATATAAGGCATCTGGCTTGGCTGCCCGGATCTTGGAAATTTCCGCGGCAAAATCCAATTGATTCATCGCTGCATAGGTTTCGCCAACAATGGCGCCCTTATACGCGCGCTTGAATCCGCGCAAGGCATCCTTGCCCGCGGTATAGTTCGGCGCAATCAAATATACCTTTTTCACACCTTGCTCTTGCAGGTATTCGCCCATGGCCTGGTGAGGCTGGTCGTTCTGCCAGGCAGTCGCAAAAAAATAAGGGGAACACTGTTTTC
The DNA here is from genome assembly GCF_035555955.1 of Eoetvoesiella sp. NCBI lineage: Bacteria > Pseudomonadati > Pseudomonadota > Betaproteobacteria > Burkholderiales > Alcaligenaceae > Eoetvoesiella > Eoetvoesiella sp. Next base: position 47,203 of record NZ_DATMGA010000027.1, read on the forward strand.
CCGCCAACTGGGAAGGACCTGCATTGGGACTAATAAAGAACACTTCGTTGTCGATAGCGGGTTTGGCAATAGCCATCGCCACGTTGGAAAAAATCACGCCCGTAATAACCTGCACCTTGTTACGTTCGATGAGCTTGTTGGCTGCCTGCAAAGCCACGTCCGGCCGCAACTGATCGTCTTCCACAATGACCTCGGTGCTCAGGCCGCCCAACTTGCCGCCCGCCTCGGCCACGCCCAGCTCAAAGCCATCGCGCACATGCTTTCCCAGGGCGCCCAATGGCCCTGTGAGCGTCGTAACGAGCCCTATCTTCACTTCCTGAGCTCCCGCAGCTCCGGCTAAGGCCGCCAACGTAATGGCAGCCAGGCATTTTTTATAACCCATGATATTGTCTCCATTATTTATATCGGATGATCAGGCCCGCCCGCGAAGAACAGGCGGCCTTATTTTTAGATATCAGGCGCAAACCGGACCGTCCAACGCTCTGGCAGCAAGCCTCTCTCGCAATGCAGCTTCACGGACATTCTCTGCTTGATGGAACCCGCCCGATGCGGCTCAAGCGCCGGAATCGGTGGAAAACATCGATGCTGAGGCCAATTACTGGGCCACCTCGGGAATCATGCGCTCGCTCGTCGTCGAGGCATCTTTTTCCACCAGCCTTTGTACGATGCGACGGGCGGAAACAGATCCGCTATCCGCCCGGATGCTGACTTCAGCCTTTCTTCGCTGATCCGTTTCTATCAGTGCCTGCTGCGCTTCCAGCACCTCGACATCCTCCATGAATGTCTTATAGATTTGATCGCTGACCACTTTGGTAAGAGATTCGTCTTCCAAAGAAAAACATCGTGTAATGGTCCAGTAGTAAAGGCTGCTGCGCTCATTGACCGGAGTTATGGAGTTGATGGAGAACCATCGCATGCCGCGCTCGATATCGTTGGTTCCCGCCGGAAGACCTCGCGCATCGATTGAAATATGCGCAGGCATTTGAAATCGAATGATCTGCCAACGATCGATATTGCCTTCGAAATTTCGTACCTGCTGGAATAAAGGAGGTGGAGGCGCATTGCGGATAATGCGTTCGACGTGCACTTCATTACCCTCGACGCGGTAACTGATGGGTGTCTCAACAATGGCCGAATTGCCGATTGTCTTGCCATGCACATATGTTTCATGCGTGAGGTCAAGCAGGTTATCCGTCAGCAATTGGTAATTTGCCTTGACTGGAATGCAACCGCCTGTCGCCACCCATCCGGGTGCATCGTTGTAGTGAAAATCAGGCAGCAAAGATTCATCGGCAGCGTCGGGATCTCCCATCCATACCCACACCCATTGCCATTTTTCCAAAACGGGATAAGCACGAGCAGCCATCGAACCAGGGATTTTTTCCTGGCCCGGAATATGCACGCAGCTACCCAGGCAATCGAAGGTTATTCCGTGATAACCGCACTGAACGGTATCGCCTACCAAACGCCCTTTAGCCAGCGATGCGCGACGGTGCGGACACCGGTCTTCAAGAGCTACAACCTTGCCCGCCTCAGTGCGATATAAAACCAATGGATCGCCGGCAATCCAGCGCTGCGTCAATTCCCGCCCAATCTCGTTGCCCCAAGCGGCAACATACCACCCATTTTTTATAAACATAAAGTCTCTCCAGATAGAGTTACCGATGTACCGGAACGCCCTTGAGGACTATTAAATAACGCGTCAATGCATAAGGGAAATTTAAATATATTATTAGATGACAATAAAAATTTATTAATCGCCTGTCTCCCCAAGCGGCAGGCTGGGAACCGCGGCGATAAAGGCCGCGATGAAATCGTCCATGGTGCTGGCCGCGGCGCGGCCGCGCTTCGTTATCCGGTAGAAATCCAGGCGCGCCGCCGGCTCGGCAAGCATGGCGGTCCGTACGCCGTGACGCCGGCACGCGGCCGCGGCATAAGAAGGCACGATGGCCGAGCCCATGCCAGCCGCGACCATGGCGATCAGCGTCTCGAAATTATTGAAGGTGGGCCGGTCTTCGTGTCCGCGGCCGATGTCGGACAAATGGCCTTCGATCCATTGCTGGATCTTGTTTTCGGGCGGCAGGCCGATAAGCGGCACCTCCATCAGCGCAGACCAGGAAACCGCGCCGGCCGGCATCTCCCGTGTGGCCTCGTCGCCGGCTTCTTGTTCGGCCGGCCCGCCGCTGATCCACATCAACTGGTATTCGAACAAGGGCACCATCTCGATTCCCGCCGTCGGCTTGAAGAACGCCCCCAAACCGAAATCCAGCTCGCCGGCTTCAACCAAAGCCTGCACTTGCAACGGATCGGTGTCGACCACCTTGACCTTGACCTCGGGATGCTTCGCGCGAAACAACTGCCAGGCCTGCGGCAGCACATTGGACGAGATCAGCGGCGTCACGCCCACATGCAGCACCTGCCTTGCCTTGTTAGCCATTTCGCCCAACTGCTCGGCGGACGCTTCCAGCTCGGCGACCATGCGGGTCGCCACGGGCAGGAACTGCTCGCCCGCCGCTGTCAGCGAGACGATACGCGTCGTGCGATCGAACAGCCGGCAGTTGAGCTGGATTTCGAGCTCGCGCATCATGATGCTCAATCCCGCCTGCGTCACATGCATTTTCTCGGCAGCGCGAGTGAAGTTTCCCAGTCGAGCAACCTGCAGGAATGCTTTGATTTGGCGGAATGATATATTCATAATAATTATTTATTAATTCATTTTATATTCAAATTTCCATAATACATCCGAATCCTTTGTAATGGTGCAAGAGTCAACCTGCACCTTATACAGCGGAAACGAATCATGGAAGAAAAATGTGAAGTGCTTATCGTCGGCGCCGGAATCGGCGGGCTTACCCTGGCCTTGAGTCTGCATCAAGCTGGAATTTCATGCCGCGTCTACGAAGCGGTCGAAGCCATCAAGCCGCTGGGAGCCGGCATCAATGTGCTGCCTCACGCCGTGCGCGTCCTGGATGGCCTGGGGCTGATGGACACACTGGCAGCAACCGGCATTACCACCAAAGAATCCATCTTCTTCAACAAGTTCGGGCAATTCGTGCTTAGCGAACCCGCGGGACGCGCCGCCGGGTACGACTGGCCGCAGTTCTCCATCCACCGCGGCGACCTGCAGCGCATACTGCTGCAAGCCGTGCAGAATCGCCTTGGCAGCGAGTCCGTCCTGTTCGGCCACCGATGCACAAGCGCCACGCAAAGCGAGACCGGCATCACAGCCAATTTTGAATGTTCAAGCGGCGGGACCGCATCGATTCAAGCCTCGATCATCGTGGCGTGCGACGGCATACATTCCGCCATCCGCAAGCAGCTTTACCCGAACGAAGGGGCTCCTCGCTACTCGGGCGTGAACATGTGGCGCGGCACAACACCAATGAAACCTTTTCTGTCGGGAGCCAGCATGGTTCGCGCGGGATGGCTTTCGGTCGGGAAAATGGTCATCTACCCTATCCGCGACAATATCGACGAGCAAGGCAATCAGTTGATCAATTGGGTGGCGGAAATCGAATCGCCCCGTCCCGCCCAGCGCGATTGGAACGGAGCGGGCCGGCTGGAAGACTTTTTCCCCGCCTTCGAAGACTGGCACTTCGACTGGCTCGACGTCGCCGCCATGATCCAGCAGACCGAAACCATATTGGAGTACCCCATGGTGGACCAGGATCCGCTGCCGCAATGGAGCTTCGGGCGCATTACGCTGCTGGGCGATGCGGCCCACCCCATGGTGCCGCGCGGATCGAACGGCGCGGGACAGGCCATCCTGGATGCGCCCTGCCTGGTGCAGCAGCTCAAGAAATTCGGCCTTACTCCGCAGGCTCTTGCCGAATACGACCGCATCCGCGTCAAGGCCACCGGCGATGTGGTGCTCATGAACCGAGTCGCGCCGCCGGACACTATACTCAAAGAGGTGCACGAGCGAACTCATGGCAAGCCGTTCAAGAATCTCGACGACGTGATCAGCCAGGCGGACCTGCTGGAGATATCGAACCGGTACAAACGCGTGGCAGGCTTCAAGGTCGAAGACCTGCGCAAGACCCCCGCGGCATCCAATTCCTGAAACGAACCGCGGGAAGATCCTTGCACGGAAGACTCCATGGCCGAACAACTCCCGCTTTTAGAGCGCACGAACATGACAACCACGACAATTACGACTGCAAAGCACTATATCGACGGACGCTGGATCTCAGCGTTGAACGAGCCCGCCCGAATCGGCGAAACCCTGAACCCCGCTACGTCCGAGGTTGCGGCCCGCTTTTGCGAAGGCACGCTCGCGGAAGGCCAGGCTGCCGTGGCGGCCGCCAAAAAAGCATTTGCGCAAACCCCGTGGCGCCATAGCCCGCGCATGCGCGCCGATGTGCTGCTGGACTTTGCCCTGAAGCTCGATGCGCAGAAGGAACCGATCGCGGATTGGCTGGTCACCGTCAACGGCAAGTTGCGACGCGAGGCGCTCGGAGAAATCATGGCCGGCATTTCCGAACTGAAGTACTACGCCGGCCTTGCGCGCAACCTGTTCGGCCGCATACTGGAAATCGAGCCAGGCTGCTATTCTTCGCTCGACCGCGAGGCGGCAGGGGTGGCCGCCATCATTCTTCCATGGAATGCGCCGGTCACCCTGCTCATCCGCTCTCTTGCCCCCGCCCTGGCCGCGGGCTGCAGCGTGGTCATCAAGCCCGCGCATCAAACCTCCGTGGCGCACAACCTCGTCATGGAGTGCCTGGTGAACGATACACGCGTGCCGCCGGGTATCGTCAATTCCGTCATCGAATCGGGCGCCGAGGTGTCGCGCTATCTGTCCGAATCGCCCGATGTCGATGTGCTGAGCTTCACCGGCTCCAGCCGCGTGGGCAAGCTTATCGCCCAGGCTGCCGCCCCCACCCTGAAACGGCTGTCGCTGGAACTGGGGGGCAAGGCGCCGGCGGTGGTCTTCGACGATTGCGATATCGAAAAAACCGTTGCCGGCGTCGTCGCCGGCGGCATGGTCATGGCCGGCCAGCAGTGCACCGCCATTGCCCGGGTCCTGGTGGCCGACGCTATCTACGAGGAATTCAGCCAACGGCTCGTCCAGGCGCTCAAGGCCCTGAGGGTCGGGTTCGGCAACGACCCACAATCGCAAATGGGATGCCTGATCGATACACACAACCGGGACCGCATTGCAACGCTGGTTGAAAGAGCCGAACGCGAAGAAAAGGTGCTGTTCAAGGGCGAAATTCCGTCGGGGCCTTTGGCCAAGGGCGCCTTCATCCAACCCAGCCTGGTCGAAGTGGCCGACCTGAACTCGCCGTACATTCAGGACGAACTGTTCGGCCCGCTGCTGGTCATCGAACGTTTCAGCAGCGAAGCCCAAGCCGTGGAACGCAGCAACGCCACACGCTACAGCCTCGCGGCCAGCGTCTGGACCGAAGACGGCATCCGGGCCCGCCGCGTGGCGTCGCAACTGAAGTTCGGAACCGTGTGGCGCAATGCGCACAACCGGCTTTTCGCGGAAGCGGAAACCGGCGGCTACGGCGACAGCGGCTACGGCAAGCTGCATGGCCAGGAAGGGCTGAACGACTTCATGCAGACCAAGCATTTTTATTTCGATACCAATCATTAATATACGGATCGGGGAGCCGCGCTCCGCTGCCCGGCCTCCAGCCCGACCCGGACAAAAACCATGACGACACAAGTACAAGCCGCGGTGTGCAAGGCAACCGGCGCCCCGCTATCCATCGAGACCCTTCAGCTAGGCGAGCTGCGCAAGGACGAAGTCCTGGTGCGTGTCGTGGCGACAGGCATTTGCCATACCGACATCGGCATGCGCGACTCCCCCACGCGCGTGCCAAAGCCCATCGTCCTGGGACACGAAGGCGCCGGCATCGTCGAGCAGGTCGGGTCCGCGGTCAGCAAGGTCAAGCCCGGCGATCACATCGTCATGACGTTCAATACCTGCGGGCATTGTCCAAGCTGTTATCAAGGGCACAGCGCCTACTGCCATGAACTTGCCACGTTGAATTTCGGGGGCAAGCGCCGCGATGGCACGACCGCCTTCGCCGGCGCTGAAGCGCCGACCTATAGCCACTTTTTTGGGCAGTCCTCATTCGCAACACATGCCATCTGCATGGAACGCAACGCCATCCCCGTGCGCAAGGATATTCCACTGGAAATCCTCGGGCCGCTGGGCTGCGGAATACAGACGGGAGCGGGCTCGATCCTCAACTCGCTGAAAGTCGCCCCCGGCGACCATGTGGGGATTTTCGGCACAGGCTCGGTGGGACTGGCAGCTGTCATGGCGGCGCGCCTGGCCGGGGCTGCAACCGTCATTGCCGTGGATACCAAGGCTTCGCGCCTGGACATGGCCATCGAACTGGGGGCCACCCATGCCATCGACGCATCGCGGGAAGACACGTTCGCCCAGATCGAAGCCATCCGCAGCTACGGCCTGAACCACATCGTCGACACGACCGGCAATCTCAAGGCCATACGCCAGGCCGTGGAACACCTGGCCCCGCGCGGCGTGTGCGGCCTTATCAATACAGCCAAGGGCGCGGATGTCAACGCGAACATTCTTTCCATGGTGCTGGGCGGCCGATCCATACGGGGCATTCATCAAGGCGACAGCAACCCCGACATCTTCATCCCTCAACTCGTTGAATTCTATGATCAGGGACGCTTCCCCTTCGACCGGCTAATCAGTTTTTACGAGCTGAACGACATCAATACCGCACTGGACGACATGGAAAGCGGAAAAGCCATCAAGCCAGTCATCCGCATGCCAATCCCAGGCGTCTGAGCGGGGACGCCTGCGCGACAACCACCGCACCAGTGGCAGCCCATGCAAACTTCGGGCCGCCGGATTGCAAAAGATTTGGCCGGCCCGGGAAGAAGCTATTTTTTTTTGTCGTCGCCGCCATCGGGCAGGTAGATTTCGGCGGTGCCCGGCCGAATGCAGCGCACGTATTCGCGCGTGGCGTCGATGCAGCCGCCGTTTACGTACACGCCGGCGGGTTCGCGCAGCCGCAGCATTTCCTTGAGAATGCGCTCGATCTCGGCGGGGCTGGTCAACGACTGGCGCACGCGGTCGTCGACGATGTTGTCGTCGACCTGCAGCTTGCCGTTCTTGCCCATGAAGGTGGCGTGGCGCCAATGGTAAAGCTCGACGCACTTGGTGGTGAGGTTGAAAGGCTGGTCGCGCTTCCAGAAATTGGTGAACAGACCATCGCCCATGTAAATGACCCACGACCCCTCGTAGCCTTCGGCATTGGAGGAGGGCTCGTCGGGGTTGCGGAACCACACACGGTCGCCCGGCACGTAGTAGCGCATGGGCAGGGGCTCGTTGAGGGTGCCGTATTCTTTCAGGAAAGCATCGTGGAACGGGCCGGACATGATGGCGCGGGTTTCCCATTGATGCTGCAACTGGCTCAGCAGCTTGGGGTTGCTGCGCGCCAGCTCTTGCGCCAGGCCCAGCAACAACACGTATTCGGTTGCCCGGTAGCACGAGAACGAATACAGCTTGCCCGACGCATCGGGCTGGGTGGCGGCCTGGAGCGCCGCGATGATGGGCTTGCCGGGATTCAGGATGAAGCCCGTGGCTTCCGAGTAGCTCCAGTATTCGGTGGGGCGTTCGGCTTCTTCGGTGTCAAAGGCCAGCGCCGTCTTGCGCGCGTTCTGAACGATGTTGCGGCGTACGCGCACGGCTGATTCGAGCTCTTCGATGTTGGGATAGGAAAACGCCACGGGCCCGAGCAGCATGGCCAGGACGATTTCACGATCGAGGTCGTCGGACTTGTTGACGACGTCGAGCCCCAGCTTGCGGCACAGCATGGTGCTGTCGTACTGGGGCGCCCAGTCGTGGGCGAAGGCTTCGCTGAGGCGATAGCGAATGACGTGGCCGCCCGGCCCCTTGTGCCGGGAGACGACCACGTAGGGATCCAGCCCCAGTTCATGCAGGTACTCAAGCCCGCTTTCCTGCGCAGCATCCAGCCGCGCCGCCCTGCCATGCAGTTCGATTCCACCCACACCCAATTGAATTGGATGAATTGCTTCCGTCATAGTGACTCGCTAAAAATTACGAATGCCCCCACGCTGCACCGCCAACGCGGCCGGGCCGCCCTCAAGGCAAAAAACAAAACCCCGATACGCAATAGCATACCGGGGTTTTGCTTACAGAAAAACCATGGAATGCCCGAAGGAAGCCGACTGAAACATTCCTGGCGCGCCGGAGACGGCGCAATGCAGCGGGGCGCGCGGCCCACGCTCCTAGCGCAGGCCGTCCTTGCCCACCACGTCTTTTTCCTGCAGGCCGCCGACGCGGGCGTGGATGCGGCCGCCGGTTGCCATGGCCAGACCGAACACGATCTCGTCGCGCCGCGGGCCGTCCCAGATGGTCAGCTCGGCCGCGCCGAAGTGGCTGCGCACATAGGCGGCGTGAATATGCGCCAGCGGAATAATGAGCCGCGTACCGACCGTGCCGATGCTTTTGGCCGAAGGCACGATGGCCTTGGGGTCGCCCAGCAGTTCGCGCATGGCCCAGCCGCCGGCTTCATGCCAGACCGCGCCGTGCTCCAGTTCGCCGTCTTCGCCCACCAGCGCGGCCTTGCCGTATGCCTGCACGTTGGCCGCACCGCCCAGGGCCTGCACCGCGTTCGTGGCCAGTTCTTTGCCCAGTTGCCGCAGTTCGGCCATGAAAGGCAGGAGGTCCTGCTCGTAGCGCCCCGCATAGGGGTTCTTGACAATGGCGCTTGCCACGGCCACCCGCAGCGGCGTTTCCAGCCGGGGGCCGCCTTCATGCCAACTTTCTTCCACATCCAGCTTGTACTTGCGCACATTGACGAGCGACATTGAAATCTCCTGAATAGACTATGGGTGCGGGCGGCCTTTGCGCCCCGGCCCCGAACGCCGGGCCATGTCGAAGGCCTATGCCGGACACGCCTGCGGTACACCGCAGCGCAAGCGCCGAACTTGTCCAAGCACATTGCCGACAGCGCAGTATACAAAGATTGTCCCGCTTATTTTGTGCAAATAAAATTTTTTATGCACAAAAATTATTTTACCCCTATAATCCGGCCAAGGGGAAATGCCGCGGCACCATCCATCCATTCTTATATCCGGAGAAGACCATGAAACTGATTTCCTACCACCGCGACGGCAAGGCTTGTTTTGGCGCCGTCGTCGACGACGGCGTCATCGAACTGAGCGGCCGCGTCGCCGCGCCCGACCTGGCAAGCCTCGTCGCCGACGCGCAGCAACTGCAGCAGGCCCAGGACATCGTCGCCAAGGGTCAGCCCGATCGCAAGCTGGCCTCGGTGGATCTGGATCCCGTCATCCCCAACCCCCGCAAAGTGGTTTGCGTGGGCATCAATTACGTCAAGCACGCCGAAGAGGCCGGACGCAAGGTCGGTGACTACCCCGTCATCTTCCAGCGCTATTCGGAAACCGTGCTGGCCCACGGCAAACCTCTGCTGCGCCCCAAGGCATCCACCCACTTCGACTTCGAGGCGGAACTGGCCGTGGTCATCGGCAAGGGCGGTTCGCACATCGACCCGGCCAACGCCATGGAACACGTTGCGGGCTACACCTGCTTCAACGACGCCAGCGTGCGCGACTGGCAGTTCCACACCCACCAATACGGCATGGGCAAGAACTTCCGCGCGACCGGCGCCGTCGGCCCCTGGCTGGTCACCGCCGATGAAATCCCCGAATACCGCAACCTGACCATCCAGGGCGTGCTGAACGGCCAGGTCATGCAGGAAGGCAAGCTGTCGGAACTGGCCTTCGATGTTCCCGCGCTTATCGCCTACATCTCGCAAGCCCTGCCGTGGCACCCGGGCGACATCCTGGCCACCGGCACGCCCAGCGGCATCGGCTTCAAGCGCACGCCGCCCGTCTTCCTGAAAGACGGCGACACCTTCGACGTCGTCGTTCCCGGGGTCGGTACGCTGTCCAACCCCGTCGTCGACGAAACCTGACCCATCACCACGACAACGGCGCAAAGCCCTTGCAAAAAGGGTCGCGCCGGGAGACAAGCATGTCCAAACTGCCTCAAATCAACTTCACGCACACCGGGATCTTCTGCGCCGACCTGCCCATGATGGTCGATTACTACTGCCAGAAAATCGGCTTTGTCGTCAGCGACGAAGGCGTCGCCTCCACCGGGCACCGCCTGTTCTTCCTGACCCAGAATCCCGAAATCCACCACCAACTGGTGCTGTTCGAGGGCAAGCCCGCCAACCTGCCCTTCAATCCCATCAACCAGTTGTCATTCCTGCTCAACTCGCTGGACGACCTGCGGCTTTTCTACAAAAAAGCCGTCGAGTTCAAGTTCAACGACATCGATCAGGTCGATCACGGCAACGCTTGGTCCATGTATTTCAGGGATCCTGAGGGCAACCCGCTGGAAATGTACGTCGATACGCCTTTCTACACCCATCAGCCGTGCCGCGAACCGCTGGATCTTACACAGTCCAGCGAACAAATCATCGCCACGACCAAGGCCATGTGCCAGCGCCGCCCCGACTTCATGACTCGCGACGAATGGATGCGGGCCACCCGCGAACGCATCGAGCGCCTGCGCGCCTGAACGCACACAAGACGTAAGACGTCGGTGCGCACACATCTGGCGGGCATTGGCAGCCGGAACTGCCGGCACGGCCGCCATTGAGCATTCAACAAGCGGGGCTTGGGCTGGAACCGCCAATGGAAGGGGTTGCCCTCCCAGACTTTGGGACGAATTTTTATGGATTTCGATCTGGTCATTGTAGGCTTGGGGCCCGTGGGCGCCGTCGCCGCCAACCTGGCGGGCCAGCGCGGCCTGAAGGTCCTGGCGCTGGACAAGCAAACGGAAATCTACGACAAGCCACGCGCGTTCGGCCTGGATCACGAAATCATGCGGATCCTGGGCAATATCGGCGTGGCCGGCGACATTGCCCGGCACGTCATGCCTTATCGAACCAGCGAATACCACACAAGCGGCTCGCGCGTGCTCAAGCGCATCGTGGCGGCCAGCCCGCCGTTGCCGCTGGGCTGGGAAGCCAACTATGTATTCTCCCAGCCCGCCCTGGAAGCCGCGCTGCGCAAGAAAGCGCTGTCGCTGCCCAGCGTGCGGATCGAGCTTGGCACGCAAGCCGTCGCCACCAGCCCCATCCCGGACGGCCAGCAGCTCACGCTGCGCAATGCCCAGGGCGCCGAGCGCCGCGTCTCCGCCCGCTACGTCCTGGCCTGCGATGGTGGGTCCAGCACCCTGCGTTCAATGCTGGGCCTCGACATGGAAGACCTGCTGTTCGACGAACCTTGGCTGGTGGTCGACATCATGGTCGAGCCGCATGCGCTGGATAGCCTGCCCCAGACCAACATCCAGTATTGCGAAACGGCCAGGCCATGCACCTACATCGTCGGGCCGGGCCGCCACAGGCGCTGGGAATTCATGATCAACGAAGGCGAAGCACCCGAAGCCCTGGCCCAGCCCGGCGCCGTCGAAAAGCTGCTGGCCCGCTGGCTCGCGCCGCAGGACTACCGATTCTGGCGCTCCGCCGCCTACCGTTTCCACGCGCTGGTACTGCGGCAATGGCGCCGCGACCAGGTTTTCTTCCTGGGCGATGCCGCCCACATGACGCCGCCCTTCATGGCCCAGGGCATGTGCCAGGGCGTGCGCGACGCCGCCAATCTTGTGTGGAAGCTGGATATGCTCATCAAGGGCCTTGCCGCCCCCGAACTGCTCGATTCCTACCAGGAAGAACGGCTGCCCCACGTGCGCCACACCACGCTGGTCACCAAAGAACTGGGCCGGGTCATCTGCGAACGCGACCCCGCCAAGGCCGCCGAGCGCGACGAACGCATGCTGGCCGATATGAAGGCGCACCCCGAGCCCACCGTACGGCAATCCCTGATTCCCGGGCTTTCGGGCGGCTTCATCGCCGCGCCGGACCTGGCTTGCGCCCAAGGCGAGTTGTTCCCGCAACCCTTCGTCCATGACGCCCAGGGCAAAGCGGGCTTGCTGGACGAATTCACCGGCGCCTCGTTCCGCCTGGCCGTCGCCCACGACATCGATCTTTCCGCGCTGCGACCCGCCGTCGAGGACTGGCGGCAGGCTACCTCGCTGCCGCTGGCCCTGGTAAGACTCGTCAATGGCATGCAGTCCGAATCGCCGTGCGAAGCCTGCGATTTCCAGGAAAGAGACGGCGTATTGCAGCGCTGGATGGCCGGCCACGGCTGCAGGATCGCGCTGGTGCGGCCCGACCATTATGTATTCGGCGCCTGCGTCGCCAGCGAACAGGCCGTGGCGCTGCTGGACGATTTGCGGCATAGACTGGCGTCGGGCTCGTCGCACCCGCAGCCTGGCGAACCCACGGCGCAGGCGCGGAAACAAGCCGAAATTCCGCCCGAATAATTTGCAGTAAGTCACGTTTTACGCATAAAATCGCTTCATCTTCCCTTCAGGACTTCAGCGATGGATAACTTCCTGGCCGAACCGGCGTCAGGTGCGCCCTTGATCGAAGTCGCCCTCACCCGCATGAAACGCGCCATTATCTGCGGCGAACTCGAACCGGGCGCCAAGCTCAAGGTGGAAACCCTGTCCAAATCCTACGGACTCAGCAGCTCGCCCATACGCGAAGCGCTGAACCGGCTGGCCCAGGACGGCATCGTCACGGCCAGCGACAACAAAGGCTTCCGGGTCGCTCCCATCTCCGTCGAAGACTTCCAGGAGATTTCGCGCCTGCGCATCCTGCTTGAATGCGAAGCGCTGTCCGACGCCATGACCTATGGCGACGACACCTGGGAAGGCGACATACTGGCGTCCTTCCATCGGCTCAGCGCCGCCGAAAAACGCCTTGAAACCGGTCCCGTGGCGCTGGACGACGATTGGTCCAGCCGGCACAAGGCCTTCCATTTTGCCTTGTTCTCGGCCTGTCCTTCACCCTTGCTGCTGGGCTTCATCAATTCGCTGTTCGACCGGGCCGAACGCTACCGCCGGTTCTCCGCGCAGCACCGGCAGGTTGCCCGCAATAAAAACAACGAACATCAACTGCTGATGAAGGCCGTGCTAAGCGGCGACAAGGCCAAGGCCACGGCCATGCTGCGCCAGCATATCGAGCAGACCCAGGGCAATGTTCGCCAGGCGCTCGAACGCCAGGCCGCAACCCTGCAGTAGCCGGCTCCGGCGCCCGGCCTCTCGGCCGCCGCGGGCTCCGGCCCGCAAGCCTGCCGGTTCACGCCGATCGTCCAGGCCGGCCGCAAGGCCCTAGGCCTTCTTCACATAGCCGTTGCACCAGCCATGTATCGAGACCTCTTTGCCCGCGAACAGCGGACAGGGGCCCCAATCGGCCGTACCGCCCTGGTAGAACTGGCAATTGCCGCAGTGCTCGCCCGCCGCGTATTTTGTGTATTTGGCCTTGTCGACCGTCGTGGCATCGTGGGTATAGCCCAGTGCCTTGGCCGCGGGATCGTTCTCATCGAGCTTGGCCGCTTGCGCAAAGCCCTGCCGCGCAAGAGCAAGCGAAGAAGCAGCGCCCAGGCTGGTTAACAAGAACGTGCGTCGAGACGATTTCATGATGACTCCTTAACGTAATGCCGGCTTCACGCCGGACAAACCAGGACTGCCCAATGCAGTCCTCGATATGGCGGTCGAAGCCAGGTACACGTAAGGAAAATAGCGCAGATGGCGCCAACCGTCGTTTTCAGGGGCAGCTTTGCCCTGCCGGAGACTGCCGCCCCGGCCAGGCTAGGACCCGCCTAGAAAAACATGGTACTGCACATTGCGGCATAAAGCAGGCCGGCACAGCCTATTGCACGAACTCGTTGGTGAATACGTCGCTGGCCTTGAGCTTGTTGCGGATGATGTTGTTATGCAGGTAGAAGTCCTGCAGGGCGTTGACCCTGTCGGCGTTGAATTCGCCCAGCACCTTCTGGCCCGGATACACGTTTTTCGCGTAGTACTCCATGACCTGCTTGACGAGCGCTTCGCGCCCTTTGTAGGAGGGCACCGCCTTGATATATTCGGCCGCGGCTTCGTCGGGGTTTGCCTGCACCTGGGCCAGCGACTTGAGCGTGGCGCTCACGAATTTGCGGATCACCTCGGGGTGGCTCTTGATGTAGTCGTCGGAAGCCATGATGGCCTGCGCCATGCCGGGGAAGAAGTCGCCGGTGGATTCCCACTTGAGCTTGGCGCCAGCCTCTTCGGCAAAGGCCCCCATTTCAGGCGCACCCACCAGGCCGTCGGCCTTGCCCAGCGCGACCTGCTGCCAGATGCCGGTGGGGCCGGCGGCCTGGACATGCACGTCGTTCTGAGTAAGGCCGCCCTTGGCCAGAATGGCCAGCGTGGCATAGAAGGATGTGTCCTGGTACGCCATGACGGTAAGCGTTTTGCCCTTCAGGTCGGCAGGTTTGTCGATATGGCGGTCTTCGCGGGTCATGAGCTGGTGCAGGGCATGGCCGCCAAGCAGCGCGACGCCTTTGACGGGGATGCCGTTCTGGCGAAGGATGATGGGGGTATCGCCCAAGGCGCCGCCCAACTGCCCATTGCCCGCGCCCAGTTGCTTGCCCACGTCGGCGCCGCCCTTGACGGTTACGAACCTAACCGAAAGCCCTTCCTTTTCGTACAGATGCTTGCTTTGCGCCAGCATGAAGGGCGCGAATGCAATGGCCTGCGCCGGCGCTGGCAGCAGATACGTAATTTCGGTAAGCGGCTTGTCCTGCGCATTGGCCGCGCCTGCCGGCAACGCCATGGCCAGGCCCAGCGCCGCGGCGCCCGCCCCCTTTTGAACTGCCTTGATTGCGTCGAACATGAAAGTCTTCCTCTCGATAGTTATAGAAAAATGCCGACCGCCTGCCACAGGAAAACCCGGGACAGTCGGGTGTGCATCCATACCGGGTGAACTCTCACCCATAATTCACTTGAAAGCGAATTATAAATGTATAAAATCGTAAAGGTCTATCAGTAGTAATCAGTAGTAGCTCCAGCGCGCCGCGCAAACGGCATGCCGGCCTGGCCACCCCCGGATCCTGCCCCACACAAGCTTATGAACGCATCATGAACGCCACCGCCAAGAAAACCAGGCCGCGAGCCAAGGGCCGCCCTGATGCCGTGGATGGTGTCGGCCGGGAAGCCCTGCTGCAAGCCACCATAGAAGAACTTCGCAGCACCTCGCCCGAAGCCCTGACGCTTGCCGGAGTTGCAGCGCGCGCCGGCGTGCATCCCGCCCTTATTCGCTATTATTTCGGCGACAAGAACGGCCTTCTGCAAAACGCGGTGCAGGTGCTGGTGGAACAAGGCCAGGAGGCGGCCCGCTCCAAGATAGAAAGCAACGCCCCTCTGGCCGAAAAACTGACTGACAGGCTAAGCAGCATGATCGCCCTCATCCAGGCCAATCCGCACTTCCACCGCCTGGTTCTGGACAAGGTCTATGGCCAGACGGGCGTGGCCGCCAAAGAGCAACTGCTAAGCCGTATCACCAGCCGGGGCATGCGGCTTACCATCGCCATGCTGCACGACAGTTCCGGCGCGCCCGCGCGCCCCGTGGATCCGCGCTTCCTGCACGTCGCCATCATCGGCCTGACCGAATTCTTCGTGCCCGCCAAGCCCCTGCTGCAGGAGCTGTTCGGGGCGGATGCCGACATGGAAGACCTGAAGGCCCGCTACATACATTTTCTCAGCGACCTGCTTCTGCACGGCCTGCTCGAAACCCCTGCCCCCGCTCCCACCGCACGCAAGCCCGCGGCACGCAAGGAAAAACGCGGCGAGCCTCCGCAAGACTGATCCTGCGCGTCGCCATGCATTGACATCCGGCTCTCGAATCGGCAATAATTCATTCTATCGTGAATTAATTTTAGCCATCCGGCCGGGACACTGAACATCATGCTGAAGAACTATTGGTATGCCGCCTGTACCAGCGAAATGCTGGCTGCCCAGCCGCTGGGGCGCATCATCTGCAACGAGCCGGTCGTCATATTCCGGCAACAAGATGGAACGGCCTCGATCCTGCGCAATGTGTGTCCGCACCGGCAGGCGCCGCTTTCCATGGGAAGCGTGCACGGCGGCGTGCTGCGCTGCGCCTACCACGGCATGGAGTTCGACGCGGGCGGGCATTGCGTGCATATTCCTTCGCAAGACGTCATTCCCCCCAAAGCCCACATCAAGAGCTATCCCACATGCGAACGCTACGGCTTCGTATGGATATGGCCCGGCGATCCCGAGCTGGCTCTGGATGCCGAACCGCCCGCCATGCCGTGGCGCGAAGACAAAGGCTGGAACACCGAAATCATCCAGTATTTCCACGTCAAGGGCTCTCATCTGCTCATGAACGACAACCTGCTGGATCTTTCGCATGTGGCGTTCCTGCATGCCAACTCCATCGGCTTCGACTCCAAGCGCCTGGACAACGACCCGCTGGAGGTCACAGTGCAGGACAACTACGTCAGCACGCGGCGCGTGTTCAAGAACACCATCCAGGCGCCCGCCCACAAAGCCTGGCGCGAACTGGCCGAGCCCATCGACCGCACGCAGCTGGCCGAATGGCACCCGCCATGCACCATCAACATCCTGGCTCGCAACGAAAACGCCCACGACCAGGTGGACTTGCGCGCCGACCACCTCATCACCCCCGAAACCGGCACCACACACCACTATTACGTGGCCATGTCGCGCAATTTCCGCATCGACGACGCAGAGCTTACAAGCAAGCTGGACGCCGATGCGCGCCGCGTCCATAACGAAGACCTGGAAATCGCCGAAGCGCAGCAAAACATGAAACAATGGACCAACGGCGCGCCCGACATGGCCCTGAAGGCCGACAAGGCCGTCAACGCTTCGCACCGCATCCTGGAGCGCCTTGAAAAAGCCGAGGCGCAGCGCACCGCCTGATACCCGCCCGCCAGGCCGCCTTTCCAGCGCTTACCGGAAAAACGGCCCGGCCGAGGCAAAAGCCGCTCCGCCGCAACGCCCGCAAGCCATCGACCACCAACGCCAAACAGCCACCATGTCTCAAATCCGTTCCGTCCTGATCGTCGGCGCCGGCATCGCCGGATGCTCCACCGCCATAACCCTGGCCAACCTGGGCATCAACGTAACCCTGATCGAAAAACAGGAAGAATGGCGCTTCCAGAGTTCGGGCATCTTCGTCTACAGCAACGGCCTGGCGGCCCTGCGCGACGTGGGCGTGCTGGAGCAGATACTGGAGTCGGGCTTTGCCGTCAAGGACGGCAAGAACGAATACTTCGACCATAAAGGCGAGCCCATCGTCGACGTCTACTACCCATCGATCAGCGCGGGCGTGCCGCCCATCGTGGGCATCAAGCGCGCCGAGATGCATCGCATCCTGGCCGGACGCCTGCAGCAACAGCAGGTTGCCATACGCCTCGGCACGACGCTGGCCAGCCTGGATCCGGGATCGCAAACCGCGGCCGCCCGTGCTGTGCTTTCCGACGGCACGGCCGGCGAGTACGACCTGATCCTGGGCGCCGACGGCGTGCGCTCGCAGGTGCGCGGCTTCATCTATCCCGGCATTGCGCCGCGCAAGACCGGCTTCGGAATCTGGCGCAGCGTGCACGACCGGCCGCAAGACCTGGACGTGAAGATCATGATGATGGGCACGCGCAAGCGCCTGGGCATCATGCCGATCAGCCACGACAAGCTGTACATCTTCGGCACCATTGCCGAACCCGAGGACGCCTGGTATCCGCCGGAACAATGGCCCGAGCTCATGCGAGCCAAGTTCGCCGAGTTCGGCGCGCCCGTGCGTCAGTTCCTGGACCAGCTTTCGCACGACTCCGAGATCCTGTACACCGCGGTCGACGAAGTCGCCGCGCCGCTGCCTTGGCATAAAGAACGGGTCCTGCTGATCGGCGATTCGGCGCACGCCTCCACCCCTTTCATGGGCCAGGGCGGCGCCATGGCCATCGAGGACGCCGTCGTCCTGGCCCGCATGCTTTCCGCGCCGGGCAAGCTGCACGACACCCTGCGCCAGTTCGGCGAACGCCGCATGCCCATGTGCCGGTTCGTGCAGGACGCATCGCGGCAGGTGGGCGAGGCGGGCGCCCGCGAGCACCCCGATGGCGCGGCGGCCCGCAACCAGGCCATGCGCGAGAACTCGCAAAAACACGTCGACGACTTCTACCGCAAGCTGGAGAGCCTGCGCGGCTGAATGCATGGGCCGGCGGGCTGACGCCCATGGACGGAGGAACGGGGATATCTGCCACAGCGAATCGGGGCTCATGCGACTCATCGCATATTCCAGTCAGTTAAACTGGTTGCTGTCCAGTTAACTATTTGTACTGCGTCCATCGTCCCGCAATGAAGCGAAACCCTTCTTCCAAGCAGCCGCGCCGCACCCCGCTGAAAGCCTACACGCTCAGCGAGACCATCTTCCACGAAGTGCGCAACCGGCTGCAGCGCGGCGAAATCGGCGCCGACGACCGGATACTGGATTACGAGATCGCGCAGGAATACAACTGCACCCGCATGCCCGTGCGGCAAGCCCTGCTTCGCCTGGCCAGCGAAGGCTATCTGCTGGGCACGACGCGCGGCTTCGTCCTGCCCACGCTGACCACCGAAGACATCTACGAAGTCTTCGAAATGCGGCGGCTGCTGGAGCCCCACGCGGCGTCCAGCGTCATCGGCCTGCTCGACAACGACCAGCACATGGCGCTGACCCTTGCCTATCACCAGGCGCGGCGCGCCGCCGAAAAGCACGACTCGCAAATGATGACGGACGCCAACATCGCCTTCCGCTCCATATGGATCGGCGCCGTGCAGAACAAGCGCCTGCGGGAAACCATCCAGCGCTTCGCCGATCACGCGCAGCTGGTGCGCTCGGCCACGCTGTTCGATCCGGCCACGCAGACCCTGGTCGTAGAAGGCCTGAAACGCATTCTGGACGGCTTCGTGGAAAGAAACGGCGACAGCGTGCACAGCGCCATGCTGGCATTCGTGCAGCACGCCCAGCAGCAATACATACTGCTGGCGCAGGCGGCCGCGCGGGCCACCTGAGAACACGGCGCGCATCGAGAAAGTCACGCCACCATCAATATGTATCGACAGCCCCTAAACGGCCACGGGCCACGGCTTGCCGGGATCCCCGCTGGGCACCGCGGCAAGCAGGCGGCGCGTATACTCGTGCCGCGGCCGCAGGAACACCTCGTCCACCGGGCCTTGCTCGACCGCCCGGCCTTCGTACATGACCACCACCCGCTGGCATAAATACCGCACCACAGCCAGGTCGTGCGAAATAAGCACCACCGCAATGCCGTATCGGGCGGCCAATTCCTTGAGCAGATTGAGTATCTGGGCCTGCACCGACATGTCCAGGCCGGAAACGATTTCGTCGGCCACCAGCAGTTTGGGCGCCAGAAACACCCCTCGGCCGATATTGACGCGCTGCTTCTGCCCGCCCGACATTTCAGAGGGATAGCGCCCCAGCATGCTTGGCGGCAGGCGGATGTCGCCCATCAGCTCCGCTACCTTGCCTTCCAGTTGCGCGGCCATTTCGTGGCGGGCCCTGGGGGGCAGCGCCTCGAAGCCTTGCGTAAGCAGCCGGAATACCGACCGCCTGGGATTGAGCGCGGAATGCGGATCCTGGAAGATGATTTGCACCGTCCGGCGCAATTGCTCGAGCGCTTCGCCCCGGGCACCGATGACGGAAATGCCGTCCACGTCGATGGCGCCCTCGCACTCGCCGTGCATGCCGACAATCGACCGCGCGATGGAGCTCTTGCCGCTGCCGCTCTCTCCCACGATGCCCACGCATTCGCCCCGGTACACCTCGAACGAGACATCGTCCAGCGCCTTGTTGGCGCGGCTTCCCCAGGAGAAGAGGCCGCCGCTGGATCGATAAGTCAAGGACAGGTTACGCACGCGAAGCAACGGGGAGTCATCGGCCTGGCCGGCGCGCTGTTCACCATGGCCCTGCGTGTCGGCGGCAACGGACCCCGCCGCATCGCCGAGCGGCACGCCGACCTTCAGGCAGCGCACGGCGCGGCCCCCATCCATTTGCTGCAGCTCGATGCGCCTCTGGCCGCAACGCGCATCACCGATGCCGCAGCGTTCCTGGAAGCGGCACCCGGCAATGACGGCCAGGTCGCCCAGCCCCGGCATGAATCCTTCCAAGGTCGGCAGGCGTTTGGCTTCTCCGGCCAGCTTGGGCGTGGAGCCGCTTAACGATTGCGTATACGGATGCAGGGGCTGGGCCAGTATCGTGCGGGCATCGCCGCTTTCCACGACCTCGCCGGCGTACAGCACCACCATCTCGTCGCACACGTGCGACGCCATGACCAGGTCGTGGGTAATCAGGATGATCGAGGTGCCGTTGGCCTTCTGCCGGCGCGCCAATATGCGCATCACATTGGCCTGGGTCACGACGTCCAGCGCCGTCGTGGGTTCGTCGGCCACGATCAGGGCGGGCTCGGCGGCAAACGCCATCGCAATCAACACCCGCTGGCACTGGCCCCCCGACAACTGATGCGGATAGCGCTGGAGGATTTCGGCAGGCTGGGGCAACTCCATTTCCTCCAGACGGCGCAGCATTTCGGCATGCCGGCGGGGCCTGGCCATGCCGATGATTTCCAGCTGTTCGGCAAAGGACTCGCCGATGGTCATCAGCGGATTCAAGGCGGTCAGGGGCTCCTGGGGAATGAACACCAGCTTTCTGCCCAGCAAGGCGGCGCGCTGGGCGGGCGGCATGCCGGTGAGCTCGGTATCGCCCAAGAAAATATGCCCTTGCGTAATGCGGAACCCTTCGGGCAGCAGGCCGGCGATAAGGCGGCCCACCATGCTTTTGCCCGCGCCCGACTCGCCGACCAGGCCGAGGATCCTGCCTTGCGGAACCGTAAACGAAATATCGCGCAGCAAATCGACCTGGCCGGAGGCCCGCCGCGCCGACAACGAGACGTGTTCGAAACGGATCATCCTTGTTCCTTCTCGCGTTCACGCAATGCCGGGTCCAGCGACTCGCGCAGGCCGTCGCCCAATGCGTTGCAGCCCAGCACCAGCAGGAATATGCAGAACACCGGCGTCAGCATGCCCCACGGCGCCTCGTGCAGGTAGTCCCTGGAGTCGGCGATCATCACCCCCCAGGC
Source organism: Eoetvoesiella sp. (assembly GCF_035555955.1). Taxonomy (NCBI): domain Bacteria; kingdom Pseudomonadati; phylum Pseudomonadota; class Betaproteobacteria; order Burkholderiales; family Alcaligenaceae; genus Eoetvoesiella; species Eoetvoesiella sp. The sequence goes on from NZ_DATMGA010000027.1 coordinate 68,248, forward strand.
CACCGTTCCGGCCGACACGGATAAACCCACAAAGCTCAGGATGGCCTCGACGATCACGGCCACGCCCATTTCCAGCGTGAACAGCGTGATGATCAGCGGCCCCACCGCCGGCAGGATTTCCCGCCACATGGTCTTCCAGTGTCCGAAGCCCAGAAGGCGTGCGGCCGCCACGTACTGGCGTCTCCGGACCACGATGACGTCCGAGCGCACCACGCGGCAAAAGCGCGTCCAATCGACCAGCACGATGGCCAGAATGACATTGACGACCCCGGTGCCGAGGCCCACCATCAGCACCAGGGACAGCACCACGGGCGGGAACGACATCCACAAATCGACCACATAGCCGATGATGCGATCCACCCAGCCGCCGAAATACCCGGCCAGCATCGCCATGACGACACCCAGCAGCATGGCGCCGGTGGCGGCCGACACCGCCACCACGATGGCGACCCGAGTGCCATAGATGGCCCGCGACAAAATGCACTGCCCAAGGCCGTCGGTGCCCAACGGGAAGTCGAGATTGCCGTTGGCGCTCCACATGGGCGGCAGCAGCATGTTCAGAAGGTCTTGCGCATCGGGCTTGTGCGGCGCCAGCCAGGGAGCGGCGCACGCCACGAACACGGCGAACAGCACGAGGCACAGGCCCACCCAGGCTTTGGGCGACAGGCTCTGCAATGCCCGCAACACGGCGTTCTTTCTGGGAAGGCCCTGCGGCCCGGCGACACCCTGCTCCATCAATGGTCCCTCAATAGCGGATTCAGCACGACATACAAGGTGTCCACCACGGCGTTGATCAGCACCATCAGCACCCCGAACACAATGGTGACGCCCTGGATGAGCGGCAGATCGTTGCTTTTGACGGCGCTGACCATCAGGCTGCCTATGCCTGGAAACGAAAATATGATTTCGATCAGCAGCGCCGAGCCGAACAAGAAGCCGAACTGCACGCCTATCATGGTAATGGTGGGCAGCAGCGCGTTTTTCTGGATATACCGCAGCAGGATCCTCCTGGCAGGAACGCCGCGCAGCCTGGCCACCATGACATAGGGCTCCCGGGAGGCTTCGATCAGGCAAGAGCGCAGCACCCGCACCACCAAAGGGCAAAAACCCAGGGCCAGGGCACAGGCCGGCAGCACCATGTGCGCCAGCGCATCCCGGAACGCCGGGCCGTTGTGCAGCAACAGAGTGTCCAGCAACATGAAGCCGGTTATCGTGGGCAAATGGTAGTCGGGACCGATTTGCCCGCTGAACGGCAGAACAGGAAAGAACACGCCGAACAAGGCAATGAACAGCAGCCCCCATAGAAAGGCCGGAATGGATTGCATGACGACCACGATCGTATCGGGCACCACCCCCCAGCGCTTGCCGTACAGGGAATACGCAAACAGCGCCAACGGAAAACTGATGACCAGCGCGATGCACAGCGCCACCAGCACCAGTTCCAGCGTTACCGGCAGGGCTTTGGCAATCAGCAGCACCACCGATTGTTGATACAGGAAGGAATGCCCAAGGTCGCCGCCAAGGGCTTTTTCGAGCCAGATGTAGAACTGCACGTACAGCGGCTTGTCGAGCCCAAGCGCCGCGCTTAGAGCCTGGGCTTCCGCCCTTGTGGCCGAGGGCGGAAGCATCATGCCCAACGGGTCGGAGGGCAAGGCCCGCAATACGACGAAGACCACCAGCGACAGCAATACAAGAATGGGAATTCCCGCCAGCAGGCGCTGCAGCAATACGGTCAGTGGCGTTCGAAGCATGCCTTGGCACCCGTCAGAACTTGCGAGGAAAATCGGGGCGGCGCCGGTGCTCGACACACCGGCGGGAAAGCCGCTGGACTACTTCTTCCATGAATACAGCCTGGGAGAAATATAGCCATTGCCCTGCAAAGGCACGTTGCAGCGCGAATCATGGGCCAGGGTGTCCACCCCTTGCAGCAGCGGGATGACCCAGGACTTCTCGGATGCCTCTTTGAGCAGTTCGCGATAGCCGGCGATACGCTTGGCCTCGTCCACCTCGCTGAAAAGGTGGTCGATGCGCGGCCCCAGCGAAGCATCGCGCCACATCGAAAAGCGCAGACGCGGATCCAAAATGCGCCCGGCGCCATTGTCGGGATCGCCGGTGGCATTGGCCCAGTTGTACAGCATGAGGCCCGTCATTTTTTGATTGTGGCTTTGCTCCATGGCCTTGGCCGCCGTGGTGACCTCGACCGCGGCGTCGATGCCCACCTTCTTCCACATGGAAGCCAGCACGCGCGCCATGTCGTAGTCGTTGGGGAAGGTGCCGTTGGTGGTGAACAGGGTGATCTTCACCGGGTTCTTGAGGCTGTACCCTTCTTTTTCCAGCAACTGCATGGCCAATTTCTGGTTGTACGGGAAAACATAGTCGTCGACGTGGGCGGGCGAATTCTTGATGGCGACCACGGACAGCGGCACCGCCTTGCCGGCGTACAGCGCCCTGGACAATGCGCTTTTATCGATGGCCAGGTGCAGGGCCTTGCGCACATTGTCGTTCTCGAACGGCTTGACGTAACTGGGCACCTTGACCATGTACATGGTGGAGATGGGGTAGATTTCGCTGGTGATGCCGGGCGTCTTGCCCAGCCTTTGCGCTTCGCGTATGGGCAGGCCGGTGGCCAGCGTGGCGCGCTTGGACTCGACCAGGGCAACCCGCGACGACGCTTCGGGGGTAAACAAAAAGACCACGTTCTTGATGGCGGGCTTTTTTCCCCAATAGCCGTCGTAGGCCTCGAGCACCAGGCGCGAGCCGCGCTGGTACTGGACGATGCGGTACGGCCCGGCGCCTATAGGCTTGGCCAGAAAGCCGTCCATGCCCACCTTTTTGATGTACTGGCTGGGCAGGATGAACGCGGCCAGAAAGCCCAGGAAGATCGGCGCGGTGGGCGTGGGCTTGCTGTACACCAGCACCGCCTGGGTGGGCGAGCTGATCTCGACGTCCTTCAGGGTGGGAAACATGCCGCGGATGGCCAGCTTGGCGTCCTGGGCCGGATGCTCGAGCAGGCTCCACTTGACATCGTCCATGGTCAGTTTGCTGCCATCGTGGAACGTGATGCCCTCGTGCAGGGTAATGGCCAGGCGCTGCTTGGTGCTGTCCTGCCATTCCCATTTGGAGATCTGCATGGGCTCGAGCTTGAGATCCGGCGAATAGCGCAGCGGCGTGTCGAACACGGTGGCGTAGATGGACTGGGCGCTGGGCAGGGTAAGCGCAGTGGGATCCCAGGAAGGCACGTCGTTGGGATACGAAATGATCAGTGTGTCCTGATCCGCGCCCTGGGCCAGCAGTTCGCGCATCGGCAGCATGGAGGCGGCCAACGCGGCGGCCCCTCCGGCCAGGAAAGACCGGCGGCCGGCCTTGATTTTGTCTTGCATACAACCCTCCATGACTCAATGGTGTTTCCCGGACGGAGCGAGGCATCGCCCTGTTTGGAAAGCGGTTGGGAAGAACAATCTTTTTTCAACTACTTTATAGAACGAAAACCACCCTGTCGATATACCAAAGAATTTTGCCTTGGGGCGGCCCGGCGGCAAAAGATGCCCCCACGCTGCGCAGGCAGTTGCCTGCTTGCTGCCCCCCAAGGGGGCGTTTTTTGCCTTGGGGCGGCCCGGCGGCAAAAAAATCCCCTCCTCAGGCCGGTACGCCGGCGCGTATGCCGGCCTGCTCCAGCAAGGGCAGCACGCGTTCGCAAAAGAAGGGCAGTTCCTGGCTGTAGTTCACGAACGTCAGGGCGCTGCCCTCGAACCCCGCCTGGCGCATGCGCACCAGTTCTCCGGCGATCTGCTCGGGCGTGCCCACCAAGGGGTAAGTGCCCGTGCCCGCGGCAAAGCGCTGCCGGTACTTGCGGTAGGCGATTTCGTCGTGGCTGCGGCTGAAGGCCTGCTTCTGGCGCATCATGTAGTCGACGGCGCCGGTATCCTCTTGCTCGACCGAATAGTATTGGTAGTAGTCCCGCGCTTCCTTCTCGGTTTCGCGGCACACCACGTGGGCCACGGTATAAACCCCCATTTCGCGCCCCGCAAGCGTTGCCCGCTGCTGCATGTCGGCGATCTGGGCCTTGCCCGCCTCGATGTCGGTGAACGTCGTGAACAGGAAATCGCAATGGCGCGCGGCGAAGTCGCGGCCCGGGGGGCCGAACGCCGCATTCATGGTCACCGGCCTGGGCCGCTGCACCGACGAGGGGCTGGTCACGGCATGGTGCAGGGTGTAGTACTGGCCTTCGAAATCCAGCGGGGCGTCGGCGTTGTACAGCTTGAACAAGATATCGGCCCACTCGGCGGCCTGGTCGTAAGGGCGCTCGACCAGCTTGCCGCCGAACATGGCGAACTCGTCCGGGTTCCAGCCGCACACAATATTCAGCCCCGCCCGGCCATGGCTGATGTGATCCACGGTGGCCAGGGCCTTGGCCGCGTACAGCGGGTGCACCAGCGGCACGTGCACGGTCATGAACAAGGCGATCCGGCTGGTGGCGGCGGCCAGGCCCGCCGCGAACGTGAAGGTTTCGAAAGAATGCTCGCGCGCCTTGGTCTCGCCCCCGAACCCCTTCCAGCGCGCAATCGGAAGAACGAAGTCAATCCCGGCCCGATCCGCGATCTGCGCGGCGTCCAGAATATCGTCCCAGCCCGCCTTCCAGCGTTCGGGCACCTTGGTCAGCGCCGACCCTCCGTCGGCGTTGGACGAAAAGATTCCCAGCTTGAAGGTATCTGGTTTCAACATTGGATTCATGGAACTCATCGCCGCATCCTCGAATTGAAAAACATCGTATCCAGCCGCACAAGACAAATACCGTGCTCGGCCAGTTTCAGCCAGGCTTGCCCGCAAGCGGGCCGGCGCCGCCGAACACGCAATCGGTGCGCATGGCCTCGTGGGTATTGGTCTGGCCGATTTGCGGCAGGGAAAGGTAGTCGGCCCGCATCTCGGCGCGTATGGGAGACTGCAGCGCCGCCTGCAGGTCGGCCACGCTGTCGAACACGACCTTGTTGCGCTGGATGGCGGCCCCCTTGGGCAGATCCAGCCCGCTAAGCCAGTCCAGCCGCGTGTAGATCTCGACCTGGCGCACGCCGGGCATGCGGCCCATAAGGGGAACATGCCCGGCCATGTATTCGGACAGCCACTGGTCATGATCCTGCCCCGATCCGTAATAGGCGACCAGATACGTGCAAACCGCCGAGTCCGCCCCGCCCCCGGCAGCCGGCGCCTGGCCGGCAACGGGCACGGCGCGGACCACCATGGCCTGCTGGCTTTTGGCCTGCACGGGGCCCAATGAAGCCTCCAGGCCCGCCAGCAAGCCGGACAGTCCGGCCTGCCGCGCGCACGCTGCCTCCAGGCTGAACAGGCCGTCGAAGTAGAACTGCAGCACGTACTCGGCCGGCGGCTCCGGCTCGTGGCTCAGGAAGGGATCGTCGACCCGCCCGGGTTGATGCAGCAGGACTTTGCGCAGGCCTTGGACTTGCGGCAAGCTCCGGCCCCAGTCGGGCGGCAGCGCCAAAAAGCCATCGAGACGGCTCTTCAACCTATACGTTATGAACAGCGAAATCACGTCTTCCCCTTGTCGGCGCCGGGCCGACGATGCAAGGCATAAACTGCTTTCATTTACTGAATTCAGTTTATGTTTCACTTATTGATGCGTCAATCCAGATGTTTTCCCATGCAGCAGCAAAAACCAGATTCTCTTTGTTTATCAAAATACTGCTTCCATCCTGCCGTTTACCCTAGGGCCTGTTAACACTTATTAAGGAGCCGCGAAGGGTTGGGTCTTGAACCGGCCCTAATGGCTTCATTCAGGAATCCGCCAAAAAAACAGAATTCAGTAAAAAGAGGTTCCAATGACTTCATCCGGGAATAGTTTGCCCCGGTTCAGGATATTGCGCGGATCCAGGGCCTGCTTGATGGCGCCCATGGCGTCCAGGTCGGCACGGCTGCGCGTGCGCCCCAGCTCCTGCCGTTTCTTCAGGCCTATGCCGTGCTCGGCTGAAACCGAGCCGCCGTACTCGCCGACCAGCCCGTAAACCATTGCCTCGACCTGGGCCGCGACGGCATCCGTTGCGCCCGGCACGTCGACGATAAGGTGCAGGTTGCCATCACCTAGATGCCCGTACACCAGCGCCGTACTGGCCGGCCAGTTGGCGCGCAGGCGGTCGGCGCAAGTCTGGGCCGCAACGCCTATGTCGCGGATCGAAAAGCTGACGTCGAAGGCGATCAGCCCGGGCATCAAGCGCGGAAACTCGGCCGGCGCATCGCGCACGCCCCAGAACGCCAGCGCATCGCGGGCCGTTGCCGCCACGGCGGCATCCTCAATAATGCCCTGCGCCAGGCAGTCCTCCAGCAATTGCTCGAAATCTTCCTGGTGCCGGCGCCCGCCCCCCGTGCTTTCCAGCAGCACGTAATAACGGTGGGGGCCGGCCAGCGGCGGCTTGACGCTAGGCACCTTGGCCATCACGTAGTCGTAGTAGCCCGGCCACATGACTTCGAACGCCGACACCCCGCCGGGCAGGCATTGCTGGGCGCGCCGCAACAGCGCAGTAACCGAGTCGTAGCCGGCCAGGCCGCAGAAGGCGGTCGCCGCCGCGCCGGGCAGGGCGCGCAGGCGCAACACCGCGCGGGTGATCACCCCCAGCGTTCCCTCGCTGCCGATGAGCAGGTTTTTCAGATCGAGCCCGGTGTTGTTCTTGACCATCTTGCGCAAGCCGCCGACGACGCGGCCGTCGGCCAGCACCGCTTCCAGATCCAGAACCTGTTCGCGCGCCATGCCGTACTTGATGACGCGATTGCCGCCGGCGTTGGTGCCCAGATTGCCGCCTATGGTGCAAGACCCTCGCGCTCCGAGATCCAGCGCGAACATCAGGCCCAGGTCCTGGGCCCGTTCCTGAACCGCCTGCAGCGTCACGCCGGCCTGAACCGTCATGGTTCCGGAGGCCTCATCGACCTCTTCGATGGCGTTCATTCTTTCCAGGCTCAGGGCGACATCGCCCTCTTGCGTGCAGGCCCCGCCGGCAAGACCGCTGAGGCCGCCCTGCACCACCACCGGCTGGCGGTAGCGATGGCAGACAGCCAGTGCCTGCGACACCTGTTGAGTGCTGCGGGGACGCAGCAACGCCAGAGGCGCCGCCGCGGGCAGGCCGCTCCAGTCCGCATGGCGGCGCTGCGCAAGATCGTCGCCGGCCAACACGCCATCCGCCCCCAGGACGTCCCGAAGGCTTTGCAATACGGCTTCGTTCGGCATGAGCGGCTGCGGCCTCATGCGCGGACTCCCTGTGTCGCCTGCATGAAACCGGCCTTGGCTACGTCGGCGTCGCTGGCGCAAACCGCCAGCTTATAGCCCTTGCCGAAGGCGTCCCGCGCCGCTCCCATCGTGCCGGTGTAGATTCCGCAGGGCATGCCCCGCTGTTGCGCTGCCTCGAAAACGCGCCGGCAATCGCGCTCGAGCACCTCCGGGTCGTTCGTGCCGCGCGACAGGGCCAGATCGCCTGTTCCGATGAACAAATAATCGATTCCGGGCACCGCCGCAATGGCTTCGATATTCTCCACGCCTTGCACTGTCTCGATCATGACACCCACCGCCACGTGTCCCCCCGCTTCCAGCATGGCCTCGATGCCTGCCAGCAAAGGGCGCACCCCGCCCGCCGAGCGAACCCCCGCCGGCGGATAGCGGCCGGCCATCACGGCGCGGAGCGCCTCGTCGGCGGTCTCGACCAAGGGGACAAGCACGGACGAGGCGCCGGAATCCAGCGCCTGGCCTATATGGTGCGGCGTATTGGCGGCACAGCGCGCAATGACGGGCACATGCCGCCCCGCCATTCCCACCGCGGCTTCCAGGCTATGACGGTCCCACAAGCCATGCTGAAGGTCGAGCACAATTGCGCCGGGGCGGGCATGGGCGGCAAATTCGGCCAGTGCCGCGCTGCCCAGCGCCAGCCAGATCAGATCGACCGGATCCCCGCCCGCGAGCAAAGGTTTAAATGGGATGAAGAGCATCTGCTTTCCGTACTGTTGACCCGGGAACAAGATTGGCAAGAACCACCCCGCCCCTGGCCGAATGCCGCACGCGCCGGGCCGTGGCGCTCGCATGCCGCGGTGCTTTCCAAAAAACTGAATTCAGAATAATGCTATTGCCACAAAAACTGGCTGTCAATCCATAAAATCCTGGAAAATATCAATTTCCGCGTATGAAATACTGGTATTTACCCTTATCTTCATCTTAAATAGCAATAAACGGCAGAGCCATTACTTGCTATTCATCAAAAATAATATATTGTATATTTCAAGAATACTGTCTTGGCCTCGCTTTTCCAGCGTTCATTTATTCATGTCCCCCATCAACAACCGCCCCATCCGAACTCAAAGCCTGCGGCTCCAGGTCTACGACGCCCTGCGCGAACGCCTGCAGAGGGGCGACATCAAGCCGGCCGACCGGCTGCTGGATCTGGAAATCGCTGCGGACCTGGGCATCTCGCGCATGCCCGTGCGCGAGGCCCTGCTGCAATTGACGCACGAAGGCTATCTAGTAGGTACGACGCGCGGCTTCATGCTGCCCACCCTTACCTTCGAGGACATGAACGAGATCTTCGACATCCGCAAGCTGCTCGAGCCGCGCGCCGCCGCCATGGCCGCCCGCGACATCCAGGACGAGCAACTGGAACAACTGGCCGCTGCCGTCAGTCTGGCCGAAACGTCCCACCACGAAGGCAATGCCGAGCAGTTCATCGTGGCCAATTCCGATTTCCGGCTGGGCTGGCTCCAGGCCGTCGCCAACAGGCGACTGGCCGCCATCATCAAGCGCTTCGCCGACCACGTCCAGACCGTGCGCTTCGACACACTGCAAGTGGCTGCCACCCGCCAGATCGCCCTGAACGGGCTGACCGAACTGCTGCCTTTGTTCCAGCGCCGCGACGTGCTCGGAACCCAGGAGCGCATGGAGCGCTTCATCATCAGTTCGCAAGAGGCCTTCATTGCCGCCCGGTACTCGGCGCCTTCCGACCCCAAGCCCGCGCAAACACCGCCAAACGCCCACTCCGATCACGAACAACGCCCACGGCCGGGCGTCACCGCAACCGCATGAAGAACACCACAGCAACCCCGCAACACGACTCCACCACGTCCCTGCGCATCGGCGTTGCGGGGGCGGGCGCCATAGGCTGTACGCTGGCGGCCACATTGGCTCATGCGGGCGAAACCGTGCATCTGCTGGCACGCGGCGCCACCTTGCAGGCAGTGCAGAACCGCGGCATACAGCTTGCGCGGGCCGAAGACACCATCCACGCCCCCGTCCACGCCGCGGCCGACGGCCGCGAGCTGGGCGAGCAGGACGTCCTGTTCCTGTGCACCAAGGCCCACGACCTGGCGCAAATACTGCCCGCCATCAAACCCATGGTAGGCCCCCATACCTGCATCGTCCCGCTCATCAACGGCGTGCCCTGGTGGTATTTCCAGGGAGTGCCCGGGCGCCTGGCCGGACGCGCCATCGAATCGGTGGATCCCGAAGGCGCGCTGCTGCGGGCCATTCCTTCGGAGCAGGTCATCGGCGCCGTCGTCTTCATTGCCGCCGAACGCTCGGCACCGGGCGCGGTGGTGTCGCGCAACCCCATGCTGCTGATCCTGGGCGAGCTGGACCACACCGAGACGCCCAGGCTGCAGCGCATTGCCGCCATGCTCAATGCCGCCGGCCTGCCGGCCCGCATCAGCCCGCGCATACGCGACCCGCTTTGGACCAAAATCATCGCCAATCTGGTTTCCAACCCGCTGTCGGTGCTTTCGGGGGCCACCCTGGAGGCGCTGTTCAGCGACCCTTGCCTGCTGCCCATCGTGCGCAAGCAACTGAATGAAGCCATGGCGCTTTCCGCCGCCTACGGCGCTCGAATGGAGTTCGACCCGGCTGCCATCATCGAACAGGCCGCCGGCATGGGGCCCATACGCACCTCCATGCTGCAGGACGCCACCCTTGGGCATCCCCTGGAGCTCGCCGCCATTGGCGACGCGGTGCTCGAACTGGCCCGCCTGCAGGAAATCCCCATGCCAGTCACGCAAGACATTCTTGCGCTGGTCCACTATCGCGACAAGACAGCACGTGCCGCACAACCACCACACGGAGCAGACAAATGAACGCATTAGCCACCCCAGAAGCCGTACGCACCCCCGTACTTCGCCCCTCGCACTGCAGCGAGGAAGAATGGGCGCTGCGCTGCGAGCTGGCCGAGTGTTATCACCTTATTGATTACTTCGGCTGGACGGAAGGCATTTTCAACCATATTTCGGCGCGCCTGCCGGGACCGACCCACCAGTACTTGGTCAACCCATTCGGCCTGCACTACACCGAAGTCACGCCCGCCAACCTGCTCAAGGTGGACCTGGAAGGCAACAAGGTGGAGCCCTCGCCCTATGAAGGCAACCCGGCCGGCTTCGCCCTGCACGGCGCTCTGCACGAAGCTCGCGACGACATCCGCTGCATCATCCACACCCACACCACGCCCATCTCGGCCGTGGCCATGAAGCAGGACGGCTTCGACTACAACAATTTCTATGGCGCCCAGTTGTTCGGCCGGGTGGGCTACCACACCTTCGAAGGCATTACGCTGTACGACGACGAAAAGCCGCGCATGGTGGCCAGCCTTGGCGACAAGCATATTCTGGTGCTGCGCAACCACGGCATTGCCGTTGCCGAAGGCAGCATCGCCAAAGCCATTTTCCTGCTCTGGACGGTGCAAAGGGCGGCCGAGGTGCAATGCGCCGCGGCGGCGGTGCCGGGCGCCAACACGCCGCTGCCCGATGCGGTCAAGCAAAAGTGCACCGAGCAAACCACCATGCTGATCCGCGACAGCTCGTTCGCCGACAGGTTCTTTGCGGGCCTGGTGCGCAAGATGCACGCGGAGCGCGGCCCAAGCTGGTAAGCGGCAAAGGCGGCACGCTGCATTGCGGCGCGCCGGATGCGGACCACGAACGGATCCGCCCAGGAGCAAGGCGCCACCAGGCTTACGCCTCTGCCTCCGCGTCCAGGCCCAGGTAGGCCCGCCTTAAATGAGGCTGGGCCAGAAGTTCGTCGGGGGTTCCGGTGGCCACGATGCGGCCTTCCTCGAGCACGGCGGCGTTCTGCGCCACCTGCAGCGCCATGGTCACGTTTTGCTCTACCAGCAATACGGCCATGCCACCGGCGTGGATATCGCTGATTACCTTGAACATATCCAGCACGATGCTGGGCGCCAGCCCCAATGAGGGTTCGTCCAGCAGCAGCAGGCGCGGCTGGGCCATGAGCGCGCGGCCGATGGCCACCATTTGCTGCTGGCCGCCTGACAGCGAGCCGGCCGGATTCTCGAGCTTGGGCACCAGCGCCGGGAACAAGGCGCAGACTTTTTCCAGAGACTGCGTCCTGGACGCCTTGGCCTTGGCCGTGTAGCTGCCCAGTTCCAGATTCTCGCGCACGCTCATGCCGGTGAACAGGCGGCGCCCTTCGGGCACCAGGGCAATGCCCCGGTCGCAAAAACGATGCGGGGCCAGCTTGGTGATGTCTTCGCCGTCGAAAAACAGTTTGCCGGCGCTGACCCGGTTCAGGCCGGCAATGGCGTTGATAAGAGTGGTCTTGCCGGCACTGTTGGGGCCCACCACGCACAGCAGCTCGCCCGCGCCGACGTTGAGCGATACGTCCCACAAGGCCGTGGCGGCGCCGTAGGCGACGCGAATAGTCTGTATTTCAAGCATAAGCGCGGGCTCCGGCAGGCTCTGGCGGTTGCGGCGGCGATTCGGCGGGCTTGCCCAGATACGTCGCCACGACGTCGGGACGGGCCATGACCTCGGCGGGCAGGCCCTGGGCCAGCACCTCGCCCTGGTTGAACACCACGATGCGGTCGCACAGAGCCATGACCGCCCGCATGACATGTTCGACGAACAGGATGGTGGTGCCCTGCGCGCGGATGCGCTGGATAAGCGCGACGGCTTCGTCGATTTCGGACGGCGTGAGCCCCGACAGCACCTCGTCCAGCATCAGCAACTGGGGATGCGCCGCCAGGGCCCGCGCAAACTCCAGGAACTTGCGCTGGTGCAGGTTGAGGTCTTCGGGCACGGCAAAGGCGCGGTCGGCAAGCCCGGTAAACTCCAGCCAATGCCAGGCCTCGAACTCGGCGCGGCGGCGTTCAAGCTGATGGGCGCCGAACATGGCGGGCAAGGCCACGTTTTCCAGCACGGTAAGGTGGGCAAACGGGCGCGGTATTTGATAAGTACGGGCAATGCCGCAACCCGCAATGCGATGCGCGCCGATGCCGGATATTTTCTTGCCGTCAAAGGTCATGCTGCCCGATGTAAGCGGGAAATGGCCGCTGACGACGTTGATGAAGGTGGACTTGCCCGAACCATTGGGCCCCAGCAGGCCCAGGATTTCACCGCGCTGCACGTCAAGATCGACCCCGCGCAACGCCTGCACGCCCTGGAACGACTTGCTTACGCCGCGGGCCGACAGCAGGATGCCGCCGTCATGCCCCTGCGTGCCGGCCTTGCCGGATGGGCCGCCTTGTGCCTGCCCCGCGGCGGATGGCGAAGGCGTAGCGCCCCCGGCCGACGAAGCCTGGCCGAACCGCGCCGCGTCGGCGGCGGAAGGCCCGGCGGCCGGCTTGCGGGCGAAGCGCTTCAACAAGCCGCCCAGTATGCCTTCGGGCATGAACAATATGACGACGATCAGGATGACACCCATGGCCACCTTGCCCAGCACGGCGCTGTCGCCGGAGGTAAAGCTGTACAGCAGGATGGTGATGGCGGTTGCGCCAACGGCGGGACCGGCCCAGTGGCGGGTGCCGCCCAGCACGCTCATGAGAATGACGGTCAAGGGCAGCAGTACGGTGAAGATGTCGCCCGTGGTGACGTACGACACGAACAGCGCGTGAACGCCGCCCACGCCGCCCGCCAGCGCGCACGACAGGGCGAATGCCGCCACCTTGTAGGCAAAGGTGGGCACGCCCATGACTTCGGCCACGTCTTCGTCGTCGTGTATGGCGAACAGCCCCGTGCCGAAACGCGCGTAGTAGATGAGCAAGGCAATGACCACGGTCAGGAAAGCCGCGCCCAGCGCCAGGTAGTAGAACGTAGCCGAGGGAGATGGCCCGATGCTGGGCACGGGCACGGCGCTAAGGTAGACGCCGGGGCCGCCGTCGATGGGCGTGTTCAGCACAATGGTCGCCACCACGAAGGTGGCGGCCAGCGTCAGCAGCGCGAACAACTCGCCGCGCACCGCCTTGACGCGAAACGAGATGACGCCCAGCACCACGCCGAAAAGCGCCGCCATGGCGGCCGCAATCGGCAGCGTCCATAGAAAGGGAACGTCGAACTGGCTGGTGAGCACCGCCGTCGTGTAGATGCCGATGCCGAAGAAAGCGCCATGGCCGAAAGAAAAATAGCCCGAATAGCCAGACAGCAGGTTCCATGACGTGGCCAGCGCTATCCAGTGGAACACCATGTACAGCAGCGACTGGTAAAAAGCGGGAAGACCAAGGTAAGGAATGACGCCTAGCCCCAGCGTCAGGACGACGACCAACAACAAGGATTTCTTCATGCCTGGATTCTCTCGGGTCGGGCAAGCAGAACGATGATGAGCAGCGAGAATGAAACCAGCGGCGCCCACGAGGGCGAAGCGACCGCCATGGTGATGGCTTCGCTGATGCCGATGACGAAGCCCGCCACGATGGGCCCCATGGGCCGGCCAAGGCCGCCCAGCATGACGCAGGCAAACACCACCCCTATCCAGCTGTAGATCTGGGAGGGCGCAAGCGTATAGCTCAAGGCGATGCAGACGCCGGCAATTCCCGCCAGCGAGGCGTTGATCCCCGAAAGCAGCAGGCCCAGGGCCTGCTGGTTGATGCCGAAGGCCGCGGCGATGGGCGCGTCTTCGGCGGCGGCGCGGATGGCCTTGCCGATGTCCGAGCGGCGCAACACCTGCCAGGCTATCAAGGAAATGCCCAGGCCCAGGCCCAGGGTGATGAGCTCGGGAACGGGCAGGTAGACCGTGGCGATTTGAAGCTTGTGCTCGGCATAGGTGGATTCGAGGCGCCTGTAATCGGCGGTCCAGATCCATTGCAGCACGGCCTCGATGATGATGGTCAGGCCAAACGTTACCAGCAGGGAATTGAACGGGGTGATCTTGAAGCGCGTCAGCACCCAATGCACGGCCAGGCCCACGACGAAGAACGCGGGAATGATCATGAGCAGCGTCAACAGGGGGTCGACGCCCCCCGAGGTCGAGAACTGATAGGTGAGATACGCGCCCAGGAAGGCCAGGGCGAAGTGCGCCAGGTTGATTTGGCGCAGCATACCCCAGGACAAACTCAAGCCAAGCCCCAACAACCCGTACAACGCCCCCGTGAATATGCCTGCCAGAATGGACTGCGCCAGCAGTGTAGAGCTTGGAAGATTCATTGAGTCACGCCGTTCAGGAAACCCGTATCTTTGCACCCGGCGCGGCCCAGTCGGTGGGCCATACGACCAGCCATTTGCCATCCTGGACCTGCTTGACGCGGCTGAGATCGTCGCCGAAATTGCCGGGCCCATTGAAACGCAGTTTGCCCTGGATGGTGTCGACCTTGTTGGCCCTTAGCCAGTCGGCCAGCTTTTTATCGTCCAGCGATTTGTTGGCGGTAACGGCGGCTTCAATGATTTGCCAGGCCGAGAACGACGCCGCCGCCTGGGTATCGACGGCCGTATCGGGCAGGTTGGCCTTGGCCGCGCGCTCGGCAAAGGTCTTGACGAACTTGGCGGCGATGGGATTGTCGGTGAACGGCGGATGCGATTCGAAAATGGTGACCGACAGGGCATTGTTGGCTTCGGGAGCCCGAAGCATGGGGCCCGGCGCCGGGTAGTGATAAAACTGATTGCGCGGCGCGTAATCGATTTTTTTCATGGCGTCGATAAGCTGGTTGCCCTCGAGGCCCAGCGCGCCTACCCACAGAAAGTCGGGCTTGGCTTCTTTGATACGGCCGGCAATGGGGCCGAAATCGCGGTTGCCGAAATCCCACTCCAGGAACAGGACTTCCTTGATGCCCCGTTTCTTGAAGACCTCGCGCGCGCCCACCGAAACGAAATGCACCGACGGGAACTTGCTGGTGACGATGGCCACGGTTTTTGGCAAGTGCGGCGTCGAAGCCAGGGCGTCGATGACGAGGTTGGGGGTGGAGACTTCAGGCGTGGGGCCGAAAGACCATGACGAGAACTGCCGGTCGTACTTGGCCAGCTTGGGAATGCCGAACGTGTGGTGCACCAGCATTTTGCCGTAGCGCTGAGCAACGCCCATGGCCGAAAGAATATTGCCGGTGGCGTAGGGGCCGATGAGCAGGTCGACTTTGTCGGAGGTAATGAGCTGCTCGTACAGGGTGCGGGCGACATCGGGCTTGGACTGGTCGTCTTTCAGGACCCATTCGACCGGCCGGCCCAGCAGGCCGCCGCGCTTGTTGAGGTCTTCAAGATAGATCTCGCCCGTAAGCTTGTGAACCAGCGCCGTGGCCGCCAGAGGGCCGGTAAGGGCCAGCGTGCCGCCTATGCGGATGGGCTCGCCTTTTGGTTGAGCAAACGCGGCGCGCTGTGCCAACGCCCCCGCCCCCGCCGCGCCCATCGCGGCCAGAAATACCCGTCGATCGATTGTCATGGAATGTTCCTTGGCTTTTTTTTGAGTTTGAATCGGAGAATAAGGCGACAGAACCCACCACCGCATACCGCCGCCAGAACCACACCGGGACGCGCGAAGCGCCCAGGCAAAACCCGCAACAGCTAGAACCGAAGCTGCTGCCGTACTCGAAATCGAACAGTGAACGCCAACCAGAAAATACCCGTGTCCCCCAATTCAAGGCTCCTGCCGGGCAAGCAATGCGGCGCGCGCGTGCAGCCAGGCGAGGGCTGAAAATATTATTTATTCTGTAACCGGAACGGCCGGGACGAGCGACTGCCCGCGTGTTGAATTGCCGGGCGGCCCCTACGTGCCGTGTGCTGAATGTCCTTGGTTTCGGTTGATTATATATATTCGACCCAAAAATAGAATCAGGGTTTCTACGCGGAACAATCGGCCAGCCGAACGCCTGGCATACACTAGTGAATTTCAACTGGGCAATCCGCCAAAACGCAATCAAGCCGGGCCTTTCCAGCAAACCATGAACACCGCCGACGCTTTCTTTATTCTGGGCCATGCCGGTACCGGCAAGTCATTCATAACCAGCCGTTTTATCGAACGGCAGAAGCGGCAGGGGCGCGCCTGGTGCCTGCTGGACAAGGACGTGGTCGGCGAAAACTGGTCGGGGCCGCTGCTGCAGGCCATGGGCCAGGACCCCAACGACCGGGACAGCCCGTTTTTCAAGGAAAACGTGCGGGATCTGCAATATGCAAGCACGCTGCGCATTGCCGTGGATCAACTGGCGCTCGGGCTGGATACCGTGCTGCCCGGCCCATGGAGCCGGGAGCTGGCCTCGGGCGCCCTGTTCTCGGCGCGCGCCCTGGGCCTGCCCGAGGGAACCCGGCTGCGCCATGTCTGGCTCGACCTGCCGCTGGACATTCGAAAAGAGCGCATCGTCCAGCGGGCGGACCCCCGCGACCAATGGAAGCTGGACAATTGGGAAGCCTACGCCGCCGCCCTGAAACGACCCGCCGCGGTGGTCAGCGGCCAGGTGCCCGTTCTGGACGCCAGCCTTTCCATCGCCGAGCAACTGGCCATACTGGACGCACTGATCGTTTAACTCTTATACTGTACCCCAGTATATTATTGGGATCGATTGCCATGCCGCATTCACCTCAGGAAAAAAAACGGGTCCTGGCTCGCGTGCGCCGCATCAGCGGCCAGTGCGGCGCACTGGAACGCGCGCTGGAAGCCGGCGCCGACTGCGCGCCGGTGCTGCAGCAAATCGCCGCCATCCGCGGCGCGGTCAACGGCCTCATGTCAGAGGTCATGGAAGCCCACATCCGCGAAGAGTTCGGCCCCGCCACCATTTCCGACACCCAACGCGCCGAGCGTGTCAGCGAACTGGCCGGCCTCGTGCGCTCGTACCTTAAATAAAGAACGAAGCGGCCGCCAAAACCGCCGCTTCCCGCCCCCGAAACTCCGGATCAACCATACGAAACTCGAACCATCACAGGAGAACATCATGAAATCACGCGCCGCCGTTGCCTTCGAGCCGGGCAAGCCCCTGCAAATCGTCGAAATCGACGTCGAACCGCCCCGCAAGGGCGAAGTGCTGGTCAAGATCACACACACCGCGCTATGCCACACCGACGCCTACACCCTTTCGGGCGTCGACCCCGAAGGCGTGTTCCCGGCCGTGCTGGGCCATGAAGGCGGCGGCATCGTCGTCGAAGTCGGCGAAGGCGTCACCAGCGTCAAGCCCGGCGACCACGTCATCCCGCTGTACACCGCCGAATGCGGCGTGTGCAAGTTCTGCAAATCCGGCAAGACCAATCTCTGCTCGTCGGTGCGCGCCACCCAGGGCAAGGGCCTGATGCCCGACGGCACCACCCGCTTCAGCTACAACGGCAAGCCCATCTACCATTACATGGGCACCAGCACCTTCAGCGAATACACTGTAGTGGCCGAGGTCTCGCTGGCCAAGATCAACCCCCAGGCCCCTCTTGAAAAAGTCTGCCTTCTGGGCTGCGGCGTCACCACCGGCATCGGCGCCGTGCACAACACCGCCAAGGTTCAGCCGGGCGACACCGTCGCCGTGTTCGGCCTGGGCGCCATCGGCCTGGCCGTCATCCAGGGCGCCGTGCAGGCCAAGGCCGGCCGCATCATCGCCGTCGACACCAACCCCGACAAATTCAAGCTGGCCAAGGTCATGGGCGCCACCGACTTCGTCAACCCCAAAGACTACGACAAGCCCATCCAGGAGGTCATCGTCGACATGACCGACGGCGGCGTCGAATTCAGCTTCGAGTGCATCGGCAACGTCGACGTCATGCGCTCGGCGCTGGAATGCTGCCACAAGGGCTGGGGCGAAAGCGTGATCATCGGCGTGGCCGGCGCCGGCCAGGAAATCCGCACTCGGCCGTTCCAGTTGGTTACCGGCCGGGTCTGGCGCGGCAGCGCCTTCGGCGGCGTCAAGGGCCGCACCCAATTGCCCGGCATGGTCGAACAAGCCATGGCCGGCGAAATCAACCTCGACCCGTACATCACCCACACACTGCCGCTGGATCGCATCAACGAAGCCTTCGACCTGATGCACGAAGGCAAGTCCATACGGGCAGTCATCAACTACTGATCAAAAAGCTTCCACAAGGAAGGACGGCGGCGCGGATCCCTGCGCCGCCGTCTCAACAGCCAATCAATCGGAGACTATCATGAGTGCAGTGTCGATTCATCCGTCGGTGGACAACGGCATCAAGCCGGCCGCCGCCAACTTCGCCGGCGGCACGCTGCAGTGCCATTGCGCGACGAACAAAGTCGAAGTGAAAGTGGCGGCGCAAACCGCCCACAACCACGCATGCGGCTGCAGCAAGTGCTGGAAACCCAAGGGCGCCATTTTCTCGGTCGTTGCCGTAGTTGCACGCGACAAGGTCAGCGTCGCCGCAAATGCCGACAAGCTCAAGATCGTCGACGAAAGCGCCACGATCCAGCGCCATGCCTGCAAGGACTGCGGCGTGCACCTGTTCGGCCGCATCGAAAACAAAGACCACCCCTTCTACGGACTGGACTTCGTCCACACCGAACTGTCACCCCAGGACGGCTGGTCGGCGCCCACCTTCGCCGCCTTCGTGTCCTCCATCATCGAAAGCGGCACGCCGCCTTCGCAAATGGACGGCATTCGCGCCCGCCTGCGTGAAATCTCGCTCGAGCCCTACGACTGCCTCTCGCCCCCGCTGATGGACGCCATCTCCACCCACGTTGCCAAGGCCAAGGGCACACTGCGCGCCTGACCACGCTCCTAGGCCGTGCCTCGCCGCTCCAGGGCCTGCCGCAAACGTCAAAAGCTCCACCCGGTGGCAACCGGGCGGAGCTTTTTATTCGGCGCCGCTTATTGCTTGCCGGGATCCTTGACGTTATCGAAGTGGGTCAATTCGACGACCGAGTTCTTGCCGTCCTTGCGCTGGATGGAGCCAATGTAGATCCGCTGCACGATGTCGCGGGTTTCCGGGTCGATGCTGATCGGGCCGCGCGGGCTTTCCAGCTTCAGCCCTTTCAGGGCGGCCATTACCTTGTCGCCGTTCATGTCGCCATGCAGTTTCTTGGCCACCGCGTAGATGGCCGCCATGCCGTCATAGCCCGCCACCGAATAGGGCGCCGGCAATTCCTTGTCCTGCGAAACCTGCTCGTAGGCCTTCAGGAATTTCTCGTTCTCGGGGGAGGCCCGGCCTTCCATGTACTGGGTCGAGATAAAGATATTGGTGGCCGAATCGCCCAGCGCCTGCAGCACTTCGTTGGGCAGTTCGCTGACCAGCAGCACCTTGACGCCGGCCTTGCCCAGGCCGCGCTCCTTGAAGGCCTTCATGAAGCCGGTGATCTGGTCGCCGCCCGGCACGAACACGAACACCGCATCGGGCTTGGCGTCCTGGATGCGATGCACGAACGGCGCAAGGTCGGGGCTGTTGAGCGGAACCTGCACGCTACCGACGATCTTCCCGCCATTTTCCTTGAAGGTTTTTTCGAAGCCGGCCTTGGCATCCAGGCCGGGTGCATAGTCCGACACAATGGTAAACACGTTCTTGAAGCCGTGCTTGGCCGCCCAGATGCCCATGGGCGCGGCAATCTGCTGCAGCGTGAACGACACCCGCGCCACGTACGGCGAGCGGGTGGTAATACTGGACGCCGCCGCGTTCATGATGATCAAGGGCGTCTTGGCCCGGGTCGCCAAAGGAGCCGCCGCCAGCGCCTCGGGGGTAAAGCCGAAGCCGGCCAGCACGTTCACCTTGTCGCGCGTCAGCAGCTCCTGGGCCAGGCGCTTGGAGATTTCCGGGACCGGGCCGGTCGTATCGCGCACGATGATCTCTACCTTCTTGCCCGCCACCGTATCGCCATGCACCTTGATATAGGCGTTCATGCCATTGAGAATGCGCCGGCCGTAATCGGCCATGGCGCCGGTGAACGGCGCGATCATGCCGATCTTGATCGTATCCTGGGCGTGAGAGGGCGAGCCCGCCAGGCCCATTGCCATACAGGCGGCAGTCATTGCCAGGGTTTTGCGAAAATCCATTCTTGTCTCCAGTGTGTTTGTCCATAGCTATGCAAACAGCTGCGCGAGGGCGCGGCCGGACGGCCCGCCGGGGCGCACGTCCAAACGCCGCCGTCGAAGGCGCCTGGGCGCAAGCCCCGCCGACAACATGAAACGAGTGTAGGAGCCGCCCGTTTTGACTGTCAACGAAAGCGGCCATTAAGTGCGCATTGCGAACAAACGTAATGGAAATCCACGACCCTTACGGCACACTGAAGCCGTCCGCCAAAGACGTGTGCATACCCATGCATTCGCGTTCAAATGCGCGGCCCAACCGAACAGCGCGCCCGGCGCCAGGCCGCTAAAGAATGGATGCCAGCATCCTGCGCGCGCGCTCGAGCTCGGGCAGCAGCTGCTCGATCATATTGTCCAGGCTGCGGCGCGAAGTGGCGCTGACTATGCTCAGCGCCCCCAGCACGCGCCCGCCGCCGTCCCGGATGGGAACCGCCAACGAACGCACGCCAAGCTCCAGCTCCTGGTCGCACACGGCATAGCCCCGTTTCCGCACCTCGTCGAGCAGGGAAACCAGCCCCGGGACATCCACCTGGGTGTGCGGCGTAAGCTGTATGCGCGCCATGCGCTTGAGGCGCAGCAGCGCCTCTTTCCTGGGCAGGTCGGCCAGCAGCACGCGGCCTGTCGCGGCACCGTGGGCGGGCAGGCGGGACCCCAGCCCCAAGCCGTTGGACAGGCTGCGCCGCGTAGAGGCGCGAGCCACGAACACCACGTCGGTGCCGTCCAGCACCGCGAATGAACTGGATTCGCGCGTGCGTTCGCTGATTGCCTCCAGGGTAGGCTGCATGGTTCTGGCCAGGGAGTTGGACGCCAGGTAGGCATGGCCCAGGCGCAGGACGCGGGGCGCCAGGCGAAACAGCTTGCCGTCCCATTCCACATAGCCAAGACGCTGGAGGGTAAGCAGCGAACGCCGCGCGGAAGCGCGGGAATGCCCGGTTATGTCGGCGGCTTCGGTAAGGGTCAAAGCCTTGTTCGCAAGGCCGAAGGCTTCGATGATGGACAAGCCTTTTTCCAGGCCGGCAACGTACTCTTTTTCTTCTTTGCTGCGCTCGGGCGCGGCCGCCTGCCGCATCGAGCCGGCGGCCGATGCCCTTGCGTCGCTGTCGTTTTTTCTTGCGGTTGCCATGCGGGCATTATAAGCAGGAGAAAGCGCATCCGTATAGTTCGCTATGCGCACATTATGGCCGATTTCTTTGACTGCCATGCAAGGCCTGCCTAAACTTGTTTCGTACATTTCAAGCAGGACTCGACATGACCACAGACACCGTGCACGATACAAGCGCCACGTCCATTCCCGCATGGGAAGGCGACATCACCCAGATTCCATACTGGGTTTACCGCAACGAAGACGTTCGAAAACTGGAGCAGGAAAAAATCTACCAGGGACCGACCTGGAACTATCTTTGCCTGGAAGCCGAGATTCCCAAGGCCGGCGACTACCGCAGCACCTTCGTGGGCGAAATGCCGGTCGTCGTCACGCGCAACACCGACGGCGGCATCCACGCCTTCGAAAACCGCTGCGCCCACCGGGGCGCGCTCATTGCGCTGGAAGACGGCGGCAACGTCAGGAACTTCTCCTGTGTTTACCACGCCTGGAACTACGACCTGGCCGGCACGCTGCAGGGCGTGGCGTTTCAGCGGGGGGTAAAGGGCAAGGGCGGCATGCCCGACACCTTTTCCAAGACGGCGCTGGGCCCGCGCAAGCTGCACATCGCCACCTTTTGCGGCCTGGTCTTCGGCAGCCTGGACGGCAACGCCCCTCCTATCGACGAATACCTGGGCGACGAAATCGCCTCCCGCATCAAGCGCGTGCTGCACAAACCGGTAAAAGTCATCGGCCGCTTCAAGCAGATTCTTCCCAACAACTGGAAGCTGTACTTCGAGAACGTCAAGGACAGCTACCATGCCAGCCTCCTGCATGTGTTCTTCACCACCTTCCGCCTGAACCGGCTGTCGCAGAAAGGCGGGGTCATCGTCAGCGAAACCGGCGCGCATCACGTCAGCTATTCGGCCATCGATACGCAAGAGGCTTCCAGCGCCGAGTACGAAAGCGAAAAGCTGCGCACCGACAAGGAAAACTACCTGCTGGCCGACCCCAGCCTGCTCGACGGCGTGGATGAATTCGGCGACGGAGTCACCCTGCAGATACTTTCCGTGTTTCCCGGCTTCGTGCTGCAACAGATCCGCAACAGCCTGGCAGTGCGCCAGGTTCTTCCCACCGGCCAGGAAAGCACCGAACTCAACTGGACCTACCTGGGCTTCGAGGACGACACGCCCGAAATGGACACCATGCGTCTCAAGCAAGCCAACCTCATCGGCCCCTCGGGATTCGTCTCGATGGAGGACGGGGCGGTGGGCAGCTTCGTGCAGCGAGGCATACGCTGCGCCGATGCCGAATACAGCGTCGTGCAGATGGGGGGAAGCGGCATCGGCAGCGTCGACTACCGGGCAACGGAAACATCGGTTCGCGGCTTCTGGAAAGCCTACCGCGACCACATGGGGTTTTGAAATGACAGCGATAAACTACGAACAACTGAATGCCTTCAACGCCGCCTACGCTTCCTGTATCGACGAGGACAAACTGGAGTCCTGGCCCGCGTTCTTCACCGGCCACTGCCTGTACAAGATCACCACGGCCGAGAACCACGAAGCAGGCCTGCCGGCGGGGCTCATCTACGCCGACAGCAAAGGCATGCTGACCGACCGGGTCAGCGCCCTGCGCGAAGCCAATGTATACGAGCGCCAGCGCTATCGCCACATCATCGGCACGCCGCACATTACCAGCACCGCGCCCGACGCGCTGCAAGCCGAAACCCCTTTCCTCGTAACCCGCATCATGCGCGGCGGTAAAATGGATTTGTTCGCCACGGGGAAATATGTGGATCGCTTCGTACACGACGGCGCAGAGCTGAAACTGGCGCAACGCATCGTGGTTTGCGACAGCACGAGCTTCGACACGCTGTTGGCCATTCCCCTGTAGGCCCGTGTAGCGACCGGCCAGGCAAGATTGCTTCCATGACTGATCAAAAAAGAATTGCCGTCGCCCTGGGCGACCCCAACGGCATCGGCCCTGAAATCGCCGTCAAGGCCGCCGCCCATTTTGCCGGCGGCCCATTGCAGCCGGTGCTCGTCGGCGACGTCCATATCATCCAGGAATACGCCCGGCGCCACGCGCCGGATCTGCCCCTGATCGCACTGGAGCGGGCCGAGCCTGGCGGGCGGGCTCTGGTTTACGTGGACGTGCCGGCCCTTGCAGAGTCAAGCTTCAAACCCGGCCAGGTGCTGCCGGAGGCGGGCCGGGCAACGGTGGCCTATGTGAAACGTGCCGTGGAGCTCGCGCAATCGGGGCAGGCGGCGGCCGTGGTCGGCTGCCCGCATTCGGAGACCGCCATCAACCAGGCGGGCATTGCCTTTTCGGGATACCCCGGACTTATCGCCCAGCTTACCGGCACGCCTTCGGAAAAGGTGTTCCTGATGCTGGTGGCGGCCGGCCTGCGCATTGCGCACGTCACACTGCATGAAAGCGTCAAGACCGCCCTGCGGCGGATCACTCCAGACCTCGTCGTCGAGGCCGCGCTGGCGGCCGTGGCGGCCGAGAGGAAGCTGGGCAATCCAAACCCCACCATAGGCGTGTTCGGCATCAACCCCCATGCCGGCGAGAACGGCCTGTTCGGCGACGACGACCTGCACATCACCGAACCCGCCGTCGCGCGCCTGCGCGAAAAAGGCCTGCGCGTGGACGGCCCCACGGGCGCGGACCTTCTGCTTGGGCAGCGCCGGCACGATATCTACATTGCCATGTTCCACGACCAGGGCCATATCCCAGTCAAATTGCTCAGCCCGCTGCGCTCCAGCGCGCTGACCATCGGCACGCCCATCCTGTTTTCCAGCGTCGGCCACGGCAGCGCCTTCGACATTGCCGGCCAGGGCATCGCCGACCCCGTATCGGTGGTCGAAACGCTTTCGCTGCTGGACCAGGCAGAGCCCTAGACTCCGGCTCACTCCGCCATCAACACGGCTTCTGGTTCGCCGTCCTCGGCATCGCCCGGATTCTCCGTCTTCCTGGTTCGCATCAGCCACAGGAAAGGCATGGACAGCACCGTTACCCACAGCATCAGCCGGAAGTCGTCCAGGTAGGCAATGAACGAGGCCTGCCTGGTCAGAAGCCCGTTCAACGCCGCCAGGCCCGCCGTGGTGTTCAGGTCGAACGCGCGCGTCAACGCACCCGGATGCAACGCCACCGCGCCGGCCGTTATATAGGCCGCCAGCGAACTGTGCGCAATGGCCGTGTTGCGCGTCAGCAGCGTCTGCATGGCCGAAATGCCGATGCTGCTGCCGATGTTGCGCAGCAAGCTGAAAATGGCCGTGCCTTCGGAACGCAGGTGGCGAGCCAGCGTGGAGAAAGTCATGGTGGTCAGCGGCACGTAGCAAAAACCCAGGCCCATGCCCTGCAAGAAGCCCGGCCACACGATATCCCACTCTCGAAGCTGCGGCGTATAACAGGCCATGGCCCACAACGACAAGGCGGTCAGCCCAAAGCCGCCGGCAACGATCAGGCGGCTGTCGATGCGGCCCACCAGCCGCCCCGCGAACAACATGGCGAACATCGTGCCGATACCGGTAGGCGCGGTTACCAGGCCGGTCGTCATCACCGGATACCCCAGCAGGTTTTCCAGCATGGGGGGCAACAGCGCGCGCGTCGCGTAAAGCAGCAACCCAAGCAAAAAATAGAATGCCAGCCCGGTAATGAAATTCCTGTCGTGCATGAGCTTGACGTTAAGAAACGATTTTTCGCCGGAGCTTATCGTGTGCAGCACAAAAAAAGTAAACGCGACGACGGTGCAGATCGCCTCGATGCGAATTTCGATGGAGCCGAACCAGTCCAGCTGCTCGCCCCTGTCCAAAAAGAGCTGAAACATGCCGATGGCGATGGCCAGCATGGTAAAGCCGAACCAGTCGAACTTCTGGATAAGCTTGGACGTCAGTTCGTGCACATAGCGGTACACGCCAAGAAACGACAACACCCCCACCGGAAGGTTGATCAAAAACACCCAGCGCCAGCTCACGTTGTCGGTCAGGTATCCGCCCAGGGTCGGCCCCAGGATCGGCCCCAGCATGACGCCCATGCCCCATACCGCCATGGCCCGCGCATGGCGCTCGGGCGGATTGATGTCCAGCATCACCGCCTGCGATAGCGGCACCAGCGCCGCCCCGAACACCCCTTGCAAAAGGCGGGCCAGCACAATCTCGGCCAGGTTCCCGGAGATCCCGCACAACAGCGAGCTGATGGTGAAGCCCGCAATGGAGACCATGAATATCGTCTTGCGCCCGTAGCGGCCAGAAAGCCAGCCCGTTACCGGCGTGGCAATGGCGGCCGCCACGATGTACGAGGTCAGCACCCACATGATCTGGTCCTGCGACGCCGAGAGGCTGCCCGCCATATGGGGCAACGCCACATTGGCGATGGTGCTGTCCAGCGTCTGCATGATGGTCGCCAGCATGATGGACAAGGTCACCATGAAACGATTCAGTTCGGGGGGAGACTCGCTTTTTTCAACCACAGTATTTCCAGTCCCGCAAAATATAATAACGCCAGTTACTATCTGGGCGAACACCACCCGTCAAGAAAACAAAGAGGCTCTTGGCACTTGCCGAGCAATCTCCTCGACAAGGGTTAACAGGCCCTAATCCAGCTTGTCCAGCAGTTTTCTCAACAAACGCTCGAGCTCGTCCACCTCTTGCGCGTTGAACTCCTGCAAAGCCTGCTTGACGTACGTTCCGCGTGAAGGCATAAGCGTTTCCACGAATTTCGCGCCTTTGGGCGTCATCTTCAACAACACCTGGCGCCGGTCGTTGCTGTCGGCCGACCGCCGCACAAAGCCGTGCCGCTGCAGCTCGCGCGCCACCCTCGTGCTGTTGGTGCGCGACGAATTCATGAATACGCTCAGTTCCGACGGCTTCAGGCAGCGATCGGGACTGGCATAGATGACCACCAGCGACGTCCACAGCGTAGCGTTCAGGCCATGCTCTTTGAACGGCGCATCCATATAGTCGTTAAGCCGCAATGCCACATGCTGGAACAGACGAAGGATCACCGACTCGCGCATCAGGCTGCGCGAGGAAAGCCGCTGCGACAGGCTTTGCATGGCTTGTTCGAACGATTGGAAGGAAGAAGGCTTGTCCATATAGTAACGCATGTTACTACTTATGCCCGCCTGCGGGAAATCCACGCGGCGGGCATATCGTTTACCCCCCGCAACAGACTGAAATACCTGCTAGCACCCTATGCCGGCATGCATGTTACTAAGAAAGAAACCATAGCCAGTTCGAGAATCGCAACCGATGCCCACACCCAGAAGCCGCTTCAGCACAGCCATGGATACCGCCAGAGTGGCGGCCTGCTTCATGGTGGTCATGCTGCACACGGCGGCAACGCGCTTTGGCTCCTTCGACGAGCAGTGGTGGGCCAGCAACTTCTACGATTCGCTGGTGCGCAGCTGCGTGCCGCTGTTCCTGATGATCACCGGGGTGCTGCTGTTGGGCAAGCGGGAATCCCTGCCCGCCTTCCTCTCAAAGCGCTTTGCACGAGTTCTGCCGCCGCTGGTATTCTGGTCGCTGTTCTACATGGCCTGGAACACTTGGCGCGGCGAGCGCTATGGCCCCTGGTACGGCTGGCTCGAAGCCATCATCCACGGACCTGTTGTCTTCCACCTTTGGTATTTGTACGCCATTGTCGGCATCTACTTGTTCGTGCCCTTCCTGCGCAGCATATGGAACGCCGCCCGGCCCGGCGAAAAAATCTGCTATCTCGCCCTTTGGGCGGGCGCATCCGCCTGGCCGACCCTGGGAACCGCGCTGGGCCTGGAAACCCGCCTGCTGCAGACCTACGGGCTGGACACCTTCGTCGGACTGGCCGGCTACCTTTTCCTGGGCGCCTATGTACACGAAGCCTGGCTCCGCCAGGAAAACAAGCGCCGCTACTGGTGCGCTTCCTTGGGATTGTTCATGGTGTTCGGCGCCCTGACCATGTTTGCCACCTATGCCTACTCGGAACATATCGGCAAGCCCAGCACTCTGTTCTACGAATACCTCTCCCCCCTGGTCATGGCCTCCGCCGTCTGCGCCTTCAACGTCGTGTACGGCATCGGCGCCAAGGCCCACACCTATGCCGGGCCGCTGCAGGCCCTGTCGGCATGCACACTGGGCATCTACTGCCTGCATGTTTTCGTCTTGCGGGAGGTCGATGACACCTTGCAAACCCTGAACCCGGCCGCATCGCCCTGGTGGTCCATCCCCGCCACCGCCGCGGGCGTGTTCGGCCTTTCGCTGGGCGCGATCATGCTGCTGCGGCGAATCAAGGCGTTCGAGCTGGTGACTTGAGCGGAGGGGCCGAGCACCAGTCTCATTCGCACCTGAACGTGTAACATCTCCTTAGCTAGAGGTTTTCCCATGATCCTGTATCACACCGCCCCCGATTCACCAGTTATTGAAATATCCGTTGAAGGCAAAATCACCGACCACGAGCTGCGCGAAGTCATCGAACGCATGCGAAATGACCTTGAACTGAACGGCAAGACCCGTGTGCTGGAACACATTGAGCATTTCAGCGGCATCGAGCCAAAAGCGCTGTGGACCGACATGACGCTCGGCGTCTCCGTCGCCCGTAAAGTCACGCACGCCGCCATAGTAGCCGACGCGGGCTGGATTCGCGCCTCAATACACCTGGCGCGGTTCTTCACAAAGGCTGAAATCAGAACGTTCCACACCAACGAATTAGGGCAGGCGCGAGCCTGGATCAATACGTGAGTGTCATCCAAGCGGCCAAGACCTCCGAAAGGCCGATGCTGCGAATCTTGCCATCGCGCACCAGGTGAGCCTGGCCCAGGAAATCAAGGCCTTGCAATAGTTCGGCGATCATGGAAAATGAGTGATAAATTACGTCCGTTGCCACGACAGCAGGCTCATCGACTATGAATATAAGAACGGTTGACCTGAATCTATTTCTTGTTTTTCGCGCCATTTACATGACACGCAATGTCACCAAGGCGGGACATTCCGTCAGCATGACGCAATCGGCGGTCAGCAATGCATTGAAGCGTTTGCGCGAACGGTTCAACGACCCGCTGTTTGTCCGCACCCCCGATGGCATGGAGCCAACGGCACTGGCCGATGAGTTGATCGGCCTGGTGGAAGAGGGCTTGGGCAAACTGACCCAAGCCATAGAAAAGGCACAGTGGTTCAATGCCTCGACGTCCGACAGGCTTTTCCGGATCGCCATCAACGATATTGGACAGCTGGTTCTGCTGCCAGGCTTTTTGAAGCCCGCCCGCGAAGCGGCGCCGTTTGCCCGCTTCGAAACCGTAGGGGCGTCCAACGCCGAGGAAGCTCGAACCCTGCTGCTGGAAGGCAAAGTCGATATTGCCATAGGCAGTTGGCTACCCATGGGGCCTGGATTCCACGAGCAGGTGTTGTGCAAAGAAACCTTCGTCGCCCTGGTAGGCAGACAACACGGCATCGAATCGGACGCCTTCACTTATGAAGAATATCTGGGCTCCCAGCATGTTACCTATCGACCCAGCGGCGCCAGCGACGCAGCATTGCAAGACACTCTGTTTCAGAAGGGAATTCATGCCGAGCGCGACGTCGTGCTGACTATGGCGCACGCGCTTGGAGCAGCCGACGTCGCGGCGGCCTCCAATCTGGTGCTGTCCCTGCCGGCCCGGCTGGCGGGGACAATACTGTCCTCGCGCCGGGATCTGCGCATGGTGCGCCTGCCATTCCAGGTCGGGCCATTTCCAGTCTGGCAGCAATGGCACGAGCGCTTCAATGAGGACGCCGCCAATCGATGGCTGCGCGAACTCGCATACGAGGCATTTCTGAAGGCCCCCATGCCGGACGGACTGACCATACTCGGCAACTGATCCGCACGGCCGGATCCACGGCCTATTCATAAAACTGATAATCCGTATCACCACAATTTGTTGGCGCGAATTGCCGCGTCTCCGTATTCTTCGACGATAAGACCAGAACATCGGGGACAGTGGAGACATGAGTTATACGGTGACCTTGCTGCCTAGCGGGCGGCGATTCGATTGCGCGCCCCAGCAGACCATTTTGAACGCGGGCCTGAATGTGGGCGCCGGCCTGCCTTTCAGCTGCCGGTCGGGAGTATGCCGCAGTTGTCGAGGAAGGGTGGTCATGGGCCAGGTAAACCCCGGCAATGTGCATCCCGCCTACCTCAACGAACAAGAACGCGCCCAAGGTTACGCCCACCTATGCCAGGCCAAACCCCTCGGCGACTGTACGATAGAGGTCGATGAATACGACACATCGCTCAGCCATCCTGTGCAGAACTTGCCCGCGCGTGTCATGTCGATCACCCGCGCGGCGCCAGATGTGATTATCGTGACCCTTGGCCTGCCGCCGAACGAGCCGCTGCGCTTCCACGCGGGGCAGTATCTGGACATTGTGTTCGATCACACCTTGCGAAGATCCTATTCCATCGCCAATGCGCCAGCCGCGGACGGCGTACGCCAGGTACAGCTGCACTTGCGGCACATGCCGGGCGGAATATTTACCGACAGGGCATTTTCGACGCTCAAGCCGCGCGAAATGCTGCGAATCGAAGCCCCGCTGGGCCAGTTCTTTCTAGACGGGAAATCCGACAAGCCAGTGATTCTCCTGGCATCGGGAACCGGCTTTGCCCCCATCAAGGCAATGGTGGAACAAAGCATCGCCCAGAATTCCAGCCGGCCCATGCATATCTATTGGGGAGGGCGAAAACGCGCCGACCTGTACCTGAACGAACTCGCCGGACAATGGGCGCGCGACCATGCGCATATCCGGTATACGCCGGTGCTTAGCAACGCCACCGCCGAATGTGACTGGCAGGGGCGCCATGGCTTTGTGCATCGGGCCGTCATGCAGGACTACCCAAGCCTGGAGAACCACCAGGTTTATGCCTGCGGAGCGCCCGTCATGACCGATGCGGCACGCCGCGACTTCATCGCCGACCGCCGGCTTCCCGAACGCGAATTCCACGCCGACGCCTTTGTCAGCGAGGCCGACAAGGCGATTCCGCCAGCAAACACCAAGGACTGAACATGACGACCTCGACCAATCCCATGCCAGAATCCTGCCGCATAGATCCGGCAGAGCGGAATTCCGTGCTCAGGCCATACGTGCTTGGACACGGCACCCTCGAATGCTTCGACCTGAAAGCATCCCGCAGATTCTATGAAGAATTCCTGGGGCTGGAGTGCGTGCATCATGCGATCAGCGCATTGGCGGTCCGCCTGGGCATGGCTTTCCACATCGTCTGCGTCGAGGTGGGCGACCAGATTCATCCCTGCAATGTACTGAACCATTGGGGGCTGGATGTGACGAGCCGCGAGGAAGTGGACCAAGCCCACGCCAAGGCGCTGGAATACAAAGACAAATACGCCATCAGGCAGGTACTGGATGTCATGGACATGCATGGCGTGTATTCCTTTTACATGGAAGACCTCGACCACAACTGGTGGGAAATCCAGTACTACGAGAACGGCTTCCAGCACGAAGATTACTTCGACTTCGGCGACCGTTTTTTCACATCGCAATAGGCAGCATGGCATCATGAAACTCGTCACCATCGATAGCGGATCCAAAGGCGCGCCAGGCGCCATCCTGGCTTCCGGCGAGGTGCTGCATCTGCAACGGGCCGCGTTACCGGGCACCATCGAAGCCTGGCTGCCGGATAATATCCGCGACATGCTGGATGCCGGAGATGAAGGGCTGGATATCGCCCGGCGGATCGTACGGCGGGTGGAAGCCTTGTCGTCGCCAGGCGATATCGCGGCATTGCGCGCCAGCGGCGTCTTGGCCTCCGCCTCGACGCGGCTGCTCTCTCCGGTGACAAACCCCCGGCTGGTGGTTGCCGCCGGCCTGGCCTATCGTTCACACCTGGCGGAAATGGCCGGCACCCCGACGCCGCCACACCCCACCGCCTTCATGAAAAGCGTCAACTCCATAACAGGCACGGGCGCAGACATCCCCATTCCGCCACATGCGGCCAGGCATATGGACTACGAGGGAGAACTTGCCGTGGTGTTCGGCCGGGAATGCCACAGTGTGGATGCCGGCCAGGCCATGGACTGCGTGGCGGGCTATACCGTGGCCAACGACGTGTCGGCACGCGACTGGGTTGAAGACGTCTGGCAGGCCGCAAGCCCCTGGGACGCCCGGCGCACCTGGGAAGTGAACATCATGGGCAAGCAGTTTCCAGGTTTCACTCCTCTTGGCCCGGCTTTATTGACCGCCGATGAAGTGCCGAATGTAAATGTCCTGCAATTGACAACGCGCCTGAACGGCAACGTCATGCAGTCGTCGCCGATTGGTGACCTGATATTCAGCATTCCCGACACCATCGCCTATTTCTCAAAGTGGTATGTATTCAAGCCGGGCGATGTACTGCTGACGGGTACTCCATCCGGAGTCGGGGTCGGGCGCAAGCCGCCGGTGTACATGAAGGAAGGAGACATCATCGAGGTCGAAGTCACCGGCATCGGAACATTACGCAATACGGTAGGAGTTCAGCGGTAAAGATAATTCAATCAAAAAGGCGGGAGACACACATGAATAGCCACACAACAGGAAGCGAACTGCTCATTGATTCATCGGGCAAACTATATCAAGGGTGGGTAACCACGCTGGCCAGCACGATAGGACTGTCGTTAGGGCCCAGTGTGCTGCTGGTATTTTGCTTTGGTACCTTCATTACTCCGCTGCATAAAGAATTCGGCTGGAGCATTGCCTCGATTTCCGCCGGAGCCATGGTGATTTCAGTCATGATCATGCTGACATCGATTGTCCAGGGCCGGCTGGTCGACCGCTTCGGCGGCAGGCCCATGGTGTTGTGCTCGGTGCCGTTGCTGGGGCTAAGCTTCGCAAGCTTGTACTTTCTGCCGAACAATATCTGGGTGTTCTACGCCGCCTGGATAGTTATAGCGTGGTGCGGGCTGGGGGCCTGGCCGATCGCCTACCTGAAATTGACTGGCATATGGTTCGAACGCCGACTCGGCCTTGCATTCGGCGTCGCCAACGCGGGGATCGGCATCGGCGCAGCCATACTGCCGCCATTTGCGGTCTATGTCATTACTCATTATGGCTGGCGCAATGCCTACGTTGCCCTGGGCCTGGTGGCCATTGCAGTGACGTGGCCTGTCGCATTCTTTTTTTTGAGGGATCGCAAAGACTCGGCTCCGCAAAAAGCACAGGCAACGGCCGTCCTGCGCGGCATGGATTTGAAAGCCACCTGGAAAACACGCGAGATGAAGACGATCGTGGTGGCGTTTTCCCTGCTGGGTGCGGTAACCACTTCGGCCATCGTCCACCAGAGCCGGGTTTTGATCGATCTGGGCATGACGCCCCAGGCTGCCGGCGGGCTGCAGGCAACTCTTGGAATAGCACTGATCTTCGGACGCCTGTGCACTGGCTGGCTGCTGGATCGCATTCACGCATCGAAAATCATGGCGGTACTGTGCACCATTGCCGCTCTGGCCTTATTCGGACTGGGCTCGGGCGCCCCCTTCGATTCCGCGATTCTGTGCGCCGCCGCGGTCGGCTTCGTCGTGGGGGCCGAGTTCGACGTCCTGAGCTACATCATTCCACGCTATTTCGGCATCAAGTCGTTCGGCGCCATCTACGGCGTCATCTTTGCCGCTTTCCAGCTTTTTGCCGCCCTGGGCATCGTCGCCGTCGGCATCTGCCGCAGTACTTTCGGCGGCTACAGCCAGGCGCTTTTTGCGCTGGCATTCCTGCTTATCGTTTGCGCCTTGTGCTTCAAGACTCTTGGCGCCTACCGGTTTGCAAGCCATGAGCCCGAGCCGGCCATTGCCGAGCCCGCGGTAGCCGGTTGAGCGAATACAAAACAGCCAAACATAAAAGGATAGCGGTAATGGTCAATGTCAGCGTACAACCCTTTGAAATCGAACTAACGACTCGGGCGGGGGTGATCTTGCGTGCCGATGTCTACTTGCCTGCGACCGGACAAAGCCCTTGCCCGGTGCTGCTGGCGGCATCGCCATACCAAAAATCCTTGCGCCGGCTACCCGCCCACTGGGTATTTCCCTTCATCGAATACGGCCCCATGCAAATGTATCTTGATGAAGGCTACGCCTATGTGATCGTGGACGTGCCCGGCAGCGGCCGATCCGGAGGAATCTGGGACCCGGTATCGCGAGCGGAGGGCGAAGCCATCCACGACGCCATCGAGCATGTCGCGGCACAACCCTGGTGCGACGGCAACATTGGCATGATCGGCCAATCGTATTTTAGTTTCAGCCAATGGAATGCCGCGCGCACCCGCCCTCCACATTTAAAGACCATCGTGCCTTACGATGGCTCGAACGATATGTACCGAGATTGGCTTTATCACGGCGGCATTCCCCAGCACGGCCTGCTGGGGCCCTGGCTGCTGGCCTCGGTAATGATGCAACATCAGGCCGAAGGCCATGACGTGCGCGGCGGCCAGCGGCACGAATTGCTGCCCAACATCATGTCCAATCCCCTGGACAATGAATGGCATCGCAGACGTTCGCCATTCTGGGAACTGGATAAGGTTGATATTCCGGTGTTCTCCATTGGAGCCTGGAGCAAGGCAGGCCTGCATTTACGGGGCAACGTCATGGGATTCAACCGCGTAAGCGGGCCACGGCAATTGCTGCTGGTCGAATCCTATACGTTTTCCGATGCACAAAGGATATTCGATGACGAGGACTTCCACCGCCGCGAGATCCTGCCCTGGTACGAACATCACTTGAAAGGCCGCGACACCAAGGTTATGGATCGCCCCGCCGTGCGGGCTTTCGTCAATGGCGAAGGAAAATACCGATCCTCCGATAGCTGGCCTCCGCCCGAAATGCGGCCGGACACTTTCTATTTATCGCCCAGCAAAAGCGGGGTGGTGCGTTCCTTGAATGACGGATCATTGACTCGCCGCCCTGTGGAACAAGCGGAAGACACCACATCATGGAGCTACCCCGACCCGGAATGGATGCTGGGCGTCACCACCATCATCGACGGCATCCCCGACCATACGGCCCGGGTCATCACCTACACCAGCCAGGAGTTCGACGAGGAGTGCGAATTTACCGGACACGGGGTACTGGTGTTGCACGGATCCAGCGACCAGACCGACATGGACGTGATCGTCAAGGTACAGGTACTGACACCATCGGCGCAGGGCTTCAAGGCGCGCAAGGTGACCCAGGGCTGGCTGAGGGCCTCGCATCGCGCCGAAGATCCCAATCTGACACAAGACATGCTGCCCTTTCACACCCACGACAAGATCGACCCATTGACTCCAGGCAAGGTCTACGAACTGCGCGTCGAATTGCTGCCGATGTCGTTCCTCGTAAGGGAGGGCGAGCGGTTGCGGCTGGAGATCAGCAATTTCGATTCGCTCATTGCGGACGCGCCGATGACGCATTGGTATGGGCAGAAGGTAGGAACGGATACTTACCATCACGACGCCGCACATCCTTCTCGCCTGGTATTGCCGCACTGCCCCCGGTAAATAAACAGCACGGCCCTTCGACCAGCCAAAGGGGGACGGGCGCCCCCGCCCCCACTCAAAACCTCTCCGTATCCACCTCGCTTTCGCTTTGCTCGGTATACCGGCCGCCGGCGACGGTATTCTGGTTGATCAGGGTGTCGAGGCGGGCCATGGTTTCAGCGCTGAGCTTGACCTCGGCGGCGCCGGCGTCGTCTTTCAGGTGTGCTTCGCTGGTGGTGCCGGGAATGGGGATGATGTCGCCGCCGCGGTGCAGCAGCCAGGCCAGGGCCAGTTGGGCGGGCGAACAGCCTGCGTCGCGGGCGATTTCCATGTAAGGCGGCAGCAACTTCAGGTTGGCGGCGTAGTTGTCCGGCGCGAAGCGCGGCATGCTGCGGCGAATGTCCTTGGCGTAGAGTTCGTCCACGACAATGGGTTCGCCGCACAGGAATCCGCGGGCCACGGGGCTGAACGCCACGAAGGTCACGCCCAGATCGCGGCATGCCTGGAGCACAGCGATTTCGGGGTTGCGCGTCCATAGCGAGTATTCCGTCTGCAAGGCGGCAATGGGGTGCACGGCGTGGGCGCGGCGCAAGGTGGCGGCCGAGACTTCCGAAAGGCCGATGCTGCGGATCTTGCCTTCGCGCACCAGGTCGGCCAGCGCGCCCACACTGTCCTCGATGGGCACTTGCTTGTCCCAGCGATGCAGATAATACAGGTCGATGACGTCGGTTTGCAGGCGCTTCAGGCTGGCTTCGCAACTGGCTTTCAGGGTTTCGGGCCGGCCGTCGATGACGCGCACCAGCTTGCCGTCGCCCGCCACATCGACGCCCTGCATGCCGCATTTGCTGGCCAATGTATAGCGGCTGCGGTGCGAGCCGAGGATCTTGCCCACCAGGGTTTCGCTGGCACCGAAGCCGTATAGCGTTGCCGTGTCGAACAGCGTGATGCCGGCGTCCAGGGCCGAGAGCAGCACACGCTCGGCCTGCTCAAACGAAACCGGCGCGCCGTAGGCATGGCAGAAATTCATGCAGCCCAGGCCGATGGCGGAAACGGAAAATGAACCCAGTTGGCGTCGCTGCATTGTCGAGATTCCTTGAAGCCGTTCAATGCCAACCATTATAAGAGCGGGGTTGGCGCCGCTGACACGGCCTGCCGGTCTTGTCGTTTTTTATAAAAAGAAATAAACTTTCGAAAATTAAGAAGCAAGCCGGAAGACGCGGGAAGGGCATTCGCTTCAGCTTTTTTACGGAACAGGCCTGCGTCTCCCAGAGGCTCTGGCGCTGAATCTTCGTAAAAATCCATACATTTCAATCAATTGGATTCAATAGTCCATGCCGCCCCAAACCGGCTCGGGCTCGAATCAAGGAGACAATATGCTTCGAAAGCTAGCTTTGGGTTACGTTGCCGCAGCCATCCTGGGCGCCGGCAGCGCCTGCGCGGCACAGGCCCCCGTGAAAATCGGCTTCATCACCACCTTGTCCACGCCCGCCGGCTATATCGGCGAAGATGCGCGCGACGCCTTCAACCTGGCCATCAAGGACGGCAAGCTGGGCGGCGTGCCGGTTGACGTGGTGGTCGAAGACGACGGCCTGAAACCCGGCTCGGGCAAGCAGTCGGCCGACAAGATGCTGCAGGAAGGCATAAAGCTGTTCACCGGCATCAATTTTTCCAATGTGCTGACGGCGGTCGCCCCGACCGTGCTGCAGCACGGCGCGTTCTACGTCAGCACCAATCCCGGACCTTCGCCCTTTGCCGGCGCCAAATGCAACAAGAACTACTTTGTCGCTTCGTTCGAGAACACGCAAATGCACGCGGCGGCGGGCGTGGCGGTAGACCAGTTGGGCTACAAGAACGTGGCGCTGGTGGCGCCCAACTACCAGGCCGGCCGCGAAGCGCTGCAGGGTTTCAAGCGCACCTACACAGGCAAGGTCGATGCCGAAATCTACACCAAGCTGGACCAGTCCGATTTCTCGGTGGAGCTGGCCCGGCTGCGCGAACTGGCGCCGGCCGCCATCTATGAATTCGAGCCGGGCGGCGCGGGCATCAATTTCGCCAAGCAGTATGCCAACTCCGGGCTTAGCAAAAACATACCGATGGTGCTGCCGGTCTTTTCCATGGACTTGCGCATGATCAAGGCCACGGGCTCCGCGGCCAATGGGCTGTACACCGTGGCCCTGTGGTCGCCCGAGCTGGACAACCCGCAAAACCACGAATTCGTCAAAGCCTTCGAGAAGGCCTACGGACGGGTGCCCACCCACTATGCCGCGCTGGCCTACGACACGGCCAACCTGATCGCTTCCGCGCTGCATGCCGTGAACGGCGACCTGTCGCGCGCCGACGATTTCCGCGCCGCGCTGTACAAGGCCGATTTCAAGTCGGTAAGGGGCAACTTCAGCTTCAACACCAACCACCACCCCATCCAGGACTACTACCTCATGCAGATCAAGCCGGATGCGCAAGGCAATCTCATGCCCTTCGTCGTGCGCAAGGTGCTCAGCGAAGCCAAGGACACCTTTGCCGGCCAATGCCCGCTCAAGCCATGACACAGCACGGACACGAACTGGTCTTCGCCAGCCAGCAGGAACGGGCCACGCAATACAACGCGCGCGCCTCGGTGGCCGACTTCGACGCCTGCGTGCGCGAGTACACCCGGCTGGCCGACATCGCCAAACGCGAATGCGCGGGTATCTACGACCTGCATTACGGCCAGGGCGCCGCCGAACGGCTGGACATCTTTCCGGCGATGCATCACCAGCAGCCCGCGCCGCTTTTCGTGTTCATCCACGGCGGCTACTGGCACTCGCAGGCCAAGGATGACGCGCCCATCATGGCCAAGGCATTCACCAATGCCGGCATCGCCGTCTGCACGCTGGAATACACCCTGCTGCCCGAAGCCACCCTGGCGGAAACCGTCCGCGAAGTGCGCAGCGCCGTGTCCTGGCTGTACCACAACGCCGCCGCCTACGGCGTGGACCGCAACCGCATCCACGTGGGCGGCAGCTCGGCCGGCGGCCATCTGGCGGCCATGCTGGGCGCGGCCGGCTGGCAAGGGCAATACCAGCTTCCCGACGATGCGGTCAAAGGCGTGCTCAGCCTCAGCGGCCTGTACGACCTTCGCCCGCTATGCGATATCTACGTCAACGAATGGCTGCAACTGCATCCGGAACAGGCGCAGCGGCTGAGCCCGCTGTTTCAGTTGCCGGCCCAGGATGTACCCGTCGTACTGGCGGTGGGCGGCCTGGAAACCGACGGCTTCAAGAACCAGACCTACTCCTACGAAGCGGCCTGCCGTGAAAAAGGCCTGAACGTGCGACGCGTTGAAACCCCGCATTGCAACCACTTCGACCTGCTGTGCGAGCTGTGCGATCCCGACAGCGATCTTTCCCAGGCGACGTTCGACATGGTGCTACAGCGGGGCTAACGGCAAGCCGCCTCAAACGGGATGAGGCGGCCGGCCACCTGCTTATCTAAGAAGCAACACAACTGAAGCTGGACGCCACTTTGGGATCGCCGCCATTGTATTTGGCATATTGCGGGTAAGGGCACAATGGGCGGCTTTCCACATCGGTCAGCGTGCTGGCGGGTGGTGCCTTGCCAATGATCTGCTCAGGCGCCGTACCCTTTTCCACCCAGTTGACCAAAGCGCTGAGCATGTCGAACTGGCTGGTGGCGGGGCCGCCACTGCAATGGTTCATGCCTGGCACAGTGAACAAGCGGGCAAAATCCTTGGCGTTGGCGTTGGCCTGACTCAGATTTTTGTACCATTGAATGGTGTCATGCACCGAAAACACCGGATCGCTGTTGCCGTGGTAGACAATCATTTTCCCGCCCTTGTCCTTGAACTTGCTGAAGTTCAGATCGGGAGGGGTCATGAACCCCATTGACGACTCGGAATAAACGCCCGTCGTACGATAAATGCCAGGGGCGTCAGTGTCGAAGCTGTAGCCCAGCAAATAATCGATAATCCCGTGCCCGGCGCCGGAAATCTGCACAGGGGGCGTCATGAAGACGTAGGGCAACGATGCGCCTCCCATGGTGGCAATAATGGAATTCGGGATGGTGGGATCGGGGTTCGGATAAGGCATCGCCAGTTTCCAGACGCGCCAGCCCATGTCTCCGACACCCGCATCCCAAGGCCAATCGGCGTATAGCGCCTTGCCTTGAGAGTTGCTGGGACCGCTGAAAACCTTGATGAGGGCCGCAACTTTTTGCGTGTCGCCCAGGCAGTCAGTACCGACAGTGGTATGGCTGCCTGTGCAGGCCAACTCCTGAACCGGATCGAAGGCCGCCTGGCAAGCCGCGGAGTTCTGAATCAGACCATCGGTCAAACCGTCCAGCGCATCGCATTTGGCCAATACTTTTCCGGCTACCAGCTTCATGTCTTGCACGGTAAAAGATTGCTCGATGATGGGCCGGCCGTTACTGGGGTCTTTGGGTGCAACGCTGGCAAACTGCTGGTTGTCCCAGGCGTGCTCGAGCGCGGCCTTCGGCAAATTGAAGCCTGGGTTGCCCGCGATGACGCCGTCGTATTTGTCGGCAAAACGCGAGGCTGCCACCATGGCCTGCCGGCCTCCGTTGGAGCATCCGACAAAGTAAGAATGATCAGCCGGCTTATCGTAATGACGCTCGATGATGGTTTGCGCAACGTCGGTCACTACGCCCACGGCATTGTAGCCATAGTCGATTCGCGCCTGCGGGTCTACACCGAACAAAGCCCCTCCTACCGGAGTGCCGTCGTCGACGCTTTCATGCCCGCCATCGGTGCTCGCCACGGCGTAGCCTTCGCTTAGCGCGTTGGTGGTCTGGCCATCGCCTGGCAGGGAACCCACGGCAGGATTGACCGCG
The DNA here is from genome assembly GCF_035555955.1 of Eoetvoesiella sp. Taxonomy (NCBI): domain Bacteria; kingdom Pseudomonadati; phylum Pseudomonadota; class Betaproteobacteria; order Burkholderiales; family Alcaligenaceae; genus Eoetvoesiella; species Eoetvoesiella sp. Next base: position 107,794 of record NZ_DATMGA010000027.1, read on the forward strand.
CCATCCGTGCCGCCGCCGCCCTGGAAGAAGAAGCGGCCGTTCCAATCGTTGGGCAGACGAAGCTCAAAGCCGATGGCGTACTGCTGGTTGTCGACATCGCTTTTGCGCTTGTTCAGAAAGCCATCGACCTGGCAATGAGCAGGCATGGCCGCCTGCGAAGAATCGGCCGCCGTGGCACCGTTGGCTGTGGCGCTGGTAATGACCAGCCCGGGGATGGCCAACGCATCCGTGGTGATATCGGCGCAACTAAGCTGAGGCGAGGCAGGGGGTGAATCGCTGCCGTTGCATCCATACAGTAATGTGGCCAATGCCGCCAGGGTGGCCAGGGTAAGAGGCTTCTTCATGCTGTGTCTCCGGCTGTTATTAGTAATGATTTGTGGTTCAGCTTCTGCAAGCAATGAGCGCTTTGATGCGCTTCTGGAATATCTACCTCCTTCGTGCAGGCGAAGTAAGTATTATTTATGAGCGCAATATCAGGTAAGCTGATATTGCGCTCATACTATATTGGCAACTTATTTGATGTCAAGACTATGCAATGCTCTGGAAAACCCGTAATCCACGCGGGGCGGACGGTGGCAGGCACGGATAAAAGCGCGAGGATTCCCGCGCTTGGACGGACAGATAGGCACGAAGGGAAAGCCGTGGCGATGGCCGGCGGCAAGGAGTATGAACCGTTAGCCGTGGCCTGGCGCCACCCTGCTCATTCCTGGCTATGGATATACAGATTCGGCGGCCGTCCCGTCGTTTTCCGGAACATGGTCGAGAACGACGACGGGCTTTCATAGCCCATGTCCAGGGCCACGCTGGTCACGCTGTCGCCCAGCGACAGCCGCGCCATGGCGGCGAACACGCAAGCCTGCTGGCGCCAATTGACGAAGGTGATGCCGGTGCCCGCCACAAAGCGGCGATAGAAGGTGCGCTCGCTGACGTGCAACTGCCTGGCCCAGTCGGCCGGTCTGGAGGCCTGGGTCGGCGCCTTGAAGAAGGCCTGGCACAGCCGGGCCAACTGCTCGTCTCGGGGCATGGGCAAGTGCAGCGGCACCACCGGCTGCATCACCGCCTCCTGCAGCAGCAGCTTCATCAGTTGCCCGTCGCGGGCGTCCTGGTCGTAAAGCGGGGGCACGGCAACAGCCGCGCCTATCAACTCCTTCAGCAAGGGCGAAACCTCGATCACCTGGCATTTCTCAAGAGGCTTGGCAACGGTTTTCTTCCTGAAATAAAGATTATGGGTGGTGGCGTTGAGCATGCGCAATTGATGCAGAACGTCGTGTGGAATCCATACCGCGAAGCCGGGGGGCACCACCCATGCGCCGAACCGGGTTTCCAATTGCAACGTGCCCGTCTTGACGTACAGCAGCTGTATGCGCCGGTGCGAATGGATCTCTACCATCTGGTCGCCGGGGTAGTTGGCCAAGAAGGCGACGACGTCGCGATCGGTGTTTTCTATCCGGTCCAGATGCTGATGGGGAGGCATGGGCATGGCGTTATTCCGTGGGGCCGATGGGATGGCTGAAATTCAATGATGATTGTCTTATATTCTAAAGACAGACACCAGCCGCTTGCGTATATTTCCACCATACCGTCCTTGCCACAATGAGTATTCATCATGACCGAAGCCGCCATTCCGGCCCCTCACTCATCCCCCTCCCAAGATAAAACTTCCGGCGTCGCCTACCGCGTGCTGACGGCGATCAGCGTCACGCACCTGCTCAACGACATGATGCAGTCGGTGCTGGTTGCGCTATACCCCGTGCTCAAGGGCAATTTCGACCTGAGCTTCACGCAGATCGGCTTCATTACCCTGGCGTTCCAGTTCTCGGCGTCACTGCTCCAGCCGCTGGTAGGGCATTTCACCGACAAGCGGCCCAAGCCCTACTCCCTGCCCATAGGCATGGGCTTTACCTTCTGCGGCCTGATCCTGCTGTCGCAGGCCTGGAACTTTTCCAGTGTCGTCGTCGCCGCAGCGCTGATAGGCATGGGCTCTTCCGTCTTCCACCCTGAATCGTCCCGGGTGGCGCGCATGGCTTCCGCAGGCCAGCACGGCCTGGCGCAATCCATCTTCCAGGTGGGCGGCAACCTGGGCTCGTCCATCGGACCACTTCTGGCCGCACTGATCATCGTGCCCCGGGGCCAGGGCAGCGTGGCCTGGTTTTCCCTGGGCGCCCTGCTGGCCATCGTCATACTCAGCCAGGTCAGCCGCTGGTATGCCCGCCACCTGACCAGCAGCCGCGGCCGTGCCAGCCTGGGCAAGGTCGAAACGGGGCTGGCGCGGCCGCAAGTCATGAAGGCCCTGAGCGTGCTGCTGGTCCTGGTGTTCTCCAAATACTTCTACCTGGCCAGCCTGACCAGCTACCTCACGTTCTACCTCATCCACCGCTTCGGCGTTTCGATCCAGAACGCCCAGTACTGCCTGTTCGTCTTCCTGTTCGCCGTGGCCCTGGGCACGGTCGTAGGCGGGCCGGTTGGCGACCGCATCGGGCGCAAGCGCGTCATCTGGGGCTCCATCCTGGGCGCCGCGCCCTTCGCGCTGCTGCTGCCCTACGTCAACCTGACCTGGACCATCATTCTGGTCTTCATCATCGGCACCATCATCGCCTCGGCCTTCTCGGCCATCCTGGTCTATGCGCAGGAACTGGTGCCCGGCAAAACCGGCACCATCTCGGGGCTGTTCTTCGGCCTGGCCTTCGGCATGGCCGGCATCGGCGCCGCGGCGCTGGGCAGTCTGGCCGATGCAACCAGCATCGAGTTCGTCTATCATGTATGTGCCTTCCTGCCTCTGTTGGGCGTCACAGCATTCTTGCTGCCGAACGAAGGACGGCGCTTCAGGTCGTAGCCGCGCATCAGCCGGAACGACTCCGCAAACAGCGCCGTTTGACCGCTTAGGAGTAGTTCCATGACTGAGCTGCACACGCTTGCACGCGCAAGCAACACCCCCCCGGGTCGCGCCGACGACGACACCGATCGGCCCGCCTCCAAGACGCAAGAATCTTCCGGGCTGATCACCCGGCTTGGGCGCTGGTGGGAACGCGAACGCAGGCTCACCCCGGCGGAACTCAAGCCCTTGTATACGGCCAGGCTGACCGACGTCGGCGCCAACCGCGCGGCCAAGCAATGGTGCCTGCAATACGGCGCCGCGGACGGCAAAGACCGGCGCGCGATGCTGACCCAACTGGTCGAGACCGGCGCCACGCTCGACCCGCGGGCCGACCAGGGCCTGCTCTTGCTGCGCCGGCTCAATATGCAGGCGGCCGGGCTGCAATTCATGGTCGAGCTGCGCGCCGACATGCTGCGCTGGCGCAACCAGGTGGCGGGCCTTACGGTCCTTGAACGCGAACTCGAAACCCTGCTGTCGAACTGGTTCGACGTGGGCATGCTCGAGCTCAAGCCCATTACCTGGGACTCGCCCGCCTCGCTGCTGGAAAAACTCATCCAGTACGAAGCCGTGCACGAAATCCGTTCGTGGGACGAACTCAAGCACAGGGTGGCCGACAACCGGCGCTGCTATGCCTTCTTTCATCCGCGCATGAGCGACGTGCCGCTAATCTTCGTGGAAGTGGCGTTCGCCCACCAAATGGCGGACAACGTGCAGGTGCTGCTCGACCCGCAAACCCCGGCCGAAAGCCTGAACAAGGCGCGCTGGGCCATCTTCTATTCCATTTCGAACACCCAGCCCGGACTGCGCGGCATCAGCTTCGGCAACTTCCTGCTCAAGCGCGTCGTGGACGAACTGCTGCGCGAAATGCCCCGCCTGAAATCCTTTGCCACGCTTTCGCCCATACCCGGGTTCACCGACTGGCTCAAGAAACAGGACAACCAAACCCTGCAGGCGCTGCTGCACAATCGCACCGAAACCGAAACGCGCACCGACAACCAGGCCGGGGCGCGGTGGGTGGCAAAGCTGCGAAAGGCGGCCGTGGGCGCCGCCCCCGAGCTGGTGCAGAACGCCGGCCTAAGGCTGGCCGCGCACTACCTGACCACCATGAAGAACGGGCGGCCCATCGACCCCGTGGCCCGCTTCCACCTGGAAAACGGCGCCCGCATGGAACGCGTCAACTGGGCCGCAGACCGCTCGGCCAAGGGCCTGGAACAGTCCTGCGCCCTCATGGTCAACTATCTGTACGACCTGGACGAACTGGACCAGAACCTGGTGCAACTGACCGCGGGCAAACCCAGCCTGGGACGCAACCTGAAGCGGCTGCTGCCCTAGCCTTACTCTACAACACCGCCTTCGGCATCCCGCCAATCCAGTTGCCATGCGCCTGAACGCCAGTTCTGCAGCCACAGGGCGCACGTCAGCGTCTTCGCATCGGTAATGCCGCCGCTGCGGCAGGCCTCGAAAACCTCGTCCACCGAGGCCGTGCGCACCTCCAGGAACTCGTCCTGATCCAGATTTTGCTGGCCCTGCACCAGGCCGCGCGCGAAAAAGATGTGGATGACTTCGGTGGAATAGGCCATGGCCAGATGCATGTCACCCGCCTTCGCCCACTGGCCGGCGGCAAAGCCGGTTTCCTCCAGCAGCTCGCGCCTGGCGCACTCCAGGGGATCTTCGCCCGGGTTGAGCTTGCCTGCCGGAAACTCCGTCATGACGCGGCCCACCGGGTAGCGGAACTGGCGCTCCAGCAGTACGGTATCGTCGTCCAGCAGAGGGATGATGACGACCGCCCCCGGATGCACGATGTATTCCCGGCTGGACTCGCCCCCATCGGGCAGGCGAACCCTGTCGCGGCGTGCCTTGAGGAAACTGCCGTCGCACAAGGACTGGCTTTCGATCAGGGTTTCAACAAGGTGGGCGTCGGCGGAGTCGGTCATGGCGAAGGACATCGAATGGTTGGGAGCCGTTCAGCTTACCACCACAGGATTCGTTTCACTTGAGCAAAGACGAACAACCAGATCCAAGGGGAAGCGTGCGGCAACAGCGGCGCAACAACAGCAAAGCCGCCCGCACATCCTCAGCCGGGCAATAGCATACTAGGCTTGGCGCTCGGCGCCGCGCGATACGTCGATGCCTATCGTCGGGGTAGAAAAATGGCGGAATACTTATGGACTTGCTGATCTCCCGGGCCGCGCATGCCTTGACGGCGGGCGACGCGCTTGGTGCGCTTAACCTGGTCGCCCTGCGCGACGACGCGCCCGCGCTTGCGCTGCGCGGCATCGCCGTTGCGCAACTTGGCGATCTCGAGCTTGCCAATACACTGCTGCGCAAGGCGATACGCGCCTTCGGCCCCAGGCAGCCGCTGGCCCGCGCCAGATGCGTCGTCGCCCAGGCCGAGATCGCACTGGCTTCGCGCGACCTGGCCTGGTCGGCCAAGGCGCTGCATAGCGCGCAAGCCGTCCTGGACACGCATGGCGACCAGGTAAACGCCGCCCATGCGCGGCACCTCGAGGCGCGGCGACTGCTACTTTCAGGCCGGCTCGACGAAGCAGAACACATCATCGGCTCTCTCCCTCTCGAATCCCTGTCGCCGGCGTCCAAAGCCGTCCACCATTTGATCGTTGCGGGAATCTCGATGCGCCGCTTGCGCATAAAAGCGGCGCATGCCGCATTGACCCAGGCCCGGCAAGCCGCGCTTCGCTCACAAATTCCCGGCTTGATGGCGGAAGCCGAACACGCGCTGCGCACCCTGAAACGTCCCGCCGCGCGCCTGCTTGCGCATGGCCAGGACAAACCCCTGCTGCTCGAGGAGGTGGAAGAATTATCGGCCACGACCACGCTCATCGTGAATGCCTGCCGCAATACGGTCGGCAATAAAGAAACCGTGATTCCGCTGGCAAGCCGCCCGGTACTGTTCTCGCTGGCACGGCTGTTGGCGCAAGCCTGGCCTGCCGATGCCTCGAGAGAAGCGCTTATTGCCGGCGCATTTCGAACCAAGACTCCCGATGAAACACACCGCGCGCGCCTGCGCGTTGAAATCGGCCGCCTGAGAAAAGCGCTCCGCCCCCTGGCCGGCATCGATGCCACGCGGCGGGGTTTTACCCTGATTCCGCACGGTTCGAACAAGGTTGCCGTGCTGGCGAGCCTCGTGGAAGACCGGCACGCCGCCGTGCTGGCCCTGCTGGCCGATGGCGAATCGTGGTCCAGCTCGTCCCTGGCGCTTGCCCTGGGCGCCAGCCAGCGTACCGTACAGCGGGCGCTCGACGCCCTGGCTGCGGGCGGCAAGGTGCAGTCGTTCGGCCACGGACGCGCTCGACGCTGGCTGATTCCGCCCCTGCCCGGATTCGCGACGACACTGTTGCTCCCTGTTCCGCCGGTTGCCGCTGTCGAGGCCACACCTTGACCGCGGCTCGCGACAACATTGTTACTCCCCGTCCCGCCGCCGGACGATTAGGATGAAGTTGTTCTTTCCACCAACGACGAGGACGACATCATGAAAACCTCCACCGCAAAAATCCTACGTGAATACGGCCCTTTCGAGGGCGTCGACGCCGTGCATGGGCTGACCTTCGACGGCCGGCATGTCTGGTTCGCGACAGGCGGCGCATTGAAGGCGCTGGATACCGATAGCGGAAGCGCGGCACAATCCATAGACGTTGCCGCGGACGCCGGCACGGCCTTCGACGGCAAGCACCTCTTCCAGATCGCCGACGGGCATATACAAAAAATCGACCCGGCAACGGGCAGCGTAATCGCCACCATTCCCGCCCCAAGCTCCGACGGCAACTCCGGCCTGGCCTGGGCCGAAGGCAGCCTGTGGGTAGGGCAATACCGGGACAGGCTCATCCACCAGGTCGACCCCGCAACCGGCAAGGTGCTACGAACCATTACCTCGAACCGCTACGTAACCGGCGTAACGTGGGTAGACGGCGAATTCTGGCACGGCACCTGGGAAGACGGAACCAGCGACCTGCGACGGCTCGACCCCGAGACCGGCGAGGTCCTGGAAACCATAGACATGCCGCCTGAAACAGCCGTCTCGGGGCTGGAATCCAACGGCGAAGACCGCTTCTTCTGCGGGGGCAGCAGCAGCGGCCTGATCAGGGTGGTGGCAAGACCCGATTGACGCGCCGGCTGAAAGCCGGCGCTTGTTCAGAAATCGTGGCGCAATCCAACCATTACTGATGTTTGGCTCTGGCCCGGCGCAGGGTTCGTGTTGACAGCGCCACCTGCGGCGGCCAGGTTGGCATTGCCCTTGTTCTGCATATAGCCAACCGAGACGTAAGTGGACGTACGCTTCGAAAGCGCATACTTCGCACGCGCCACATAGAACATTGAACGGGAGCTTTCTGTTGCGTTGCCATAGCGCATATAGCTCACGCTGCCATCGAGCGTAACAGCCGGGGTCAGGCGCCAGGAAGCACCCAGGCTCCAAAGATCGCTACGGTCGCCCAGGCCCTGGCCGACCCCGATGGCGCCCTCGCTTTTACGATTCATATAAGTAAGCCCCACGGTGACGGCATCGAGCCTGGCATAGCCGCTTACAACAATGCGGCGATCTTTCTCGCCCGAACCCAATCGATAAAAATTAGGTGTAAAGCTGGGGCTGTCCGAGCCAGTGATCACATCGTAGGCCGTGGAAAACCCCCAGCTTGCCGAATCGTAGGCCAGCAAAGCCGAATAGGCCCGGCAGTCGGTGTTTGAAGCGTAGTTCACACCGCAATTGCTTGCACCCGGATTGCCGCCAAGCACGGCCGGCCCGCCATTGACGGTATCCCGCCCCCGGGCATAAGCAAGACCAAAATCAAACCCGGCCCATTTTCCGCGGTATGTCACGGAATTATTCATGCGCGCATTGGGGGTATAGGAGTCAAGAGTGCCGAACCCATGGGCATTCGGCCCCATGACGTTCGACGGTTTGGCCAGTGCCCAGAACAACATGTTGTATTGATCGCCGAACGCGACCTGCCCCCAATCGCCTTTCAGGCCGACCCATGCCTGGCGGCCGAACAAGCGGCCTTGCTGGCTTTCTCCCGTGCCGGGAGCAAAGCCGGCTTCCAGGTTGAAGACGGCACTGAGGTTGTCCGCCAACTTCTCCCGGCCGCGCAAACCCCAATAAGAGGGCCATGAAGACGTCAACGTGGGAAAGTAGACGGAACTCGACTTGGTGGCGCCGATGTTGTTGGCGTATTGAATGCCCGTGTCGATCACGCCATAAAGTGTCACGCCGTCTTGAGCCTGAGCCTGGGCGCCCGCCGAAAAGGCCAACGCCAATCCTGCCGCTACAATTTTGAATCTCATCACTGTTCTCCTTGGGTAATAAAACGCTTGTTCTTGTTTTGAACATCATCAATAAAAAAAGCCATGCCCGGAGAAGTCCTGCCTTCTCCAAACCAAACGGCAACACTATCCCGAGCCGCACTGAGACGGCTTATCGATGATCATGGGTAAATCGCTATTGCAGCAGCGCTATGAGGTTTTATCTAATAGACTGTTCATAGGCCAAAGCGTGGCTTTTCAAAGCTGGAGCCAGCGCATCATTACACGCAAGGCTCCCACGGCACTTCAAGATGTTGCGCTCACGGCTGGCGAAGCCGCGCGCCCGCGCCGATAGTGGATGGCCATGGCGGTAACGGCTCCGATAAGAATCGGGATGCAGGCAGCCAATATTGCACCCTGCGTTGAAACCTTCAGGGACAGCAGAAGCCCTCCAATCGCGGGCCCGACAATCGAACCGATGCGGCCCGCGGCCGCCGCGCAGCCGATTCCGGTAGCCCTGGATGCACCAGAATAAATGCCTACCGCAAGCGCGCTTTGCCCCATGGTTCCTGCCTGCAAGCCCATCCCAATAAGCGCAATCAACAGTAGCAGGCCCGCACGATCCCAATGGCCATAACTGACTGCGACAATGGCTGCCATGCTCAGAAACGATGCAAGAACAAGTACGCGCGCCGTCCCGAATTTAGAGAAAAGCGGGATGAGCAGCATGACACCCAATAGTCCTCCTCCCCCCATGCTGGCCGCGCCCAGCGCAGTTTCGCGAGGCGCGAATCCGAAACCCAGCAATAGCGTCGGCATCCACAGCACCAGGGCGTACAACGCGGTAAATATGGAAAACGAGAATATCCACAAAAGCGCTGTACTACCGGCTAACGGCCCTGCGAACAAACTACGCACCGTTCCTTTTGCCGCAGGGCTCGGCTGCTTGTTGCCGCCCATGCCGCCGCGCGGCAATCCGAACCAGAGAATAGGCAGCAGCAACAGCGGCAGGAACCCGCCCACCCAGTAGATGGAGGCCCACCCATGGGCTGCAATCAGGCGGCCGCCGAAAACACCGCCCAGCACGCTGCCAAAACCAATACCCGACACAATCAAAATGGTAATGAATTCACGGCGATGTGCTGGAAAGTTTTCTGTTGCCATGGCTATGGTCGGCGCAAGCACCATTCCCAGCCCGATGCCGGTAATCAAGCGCAAGGTCGCCAGCATGAATACGGATTGCGCCAGGACGGTAAGGAAAGACCCCAGCGCGAAAACCAGAACACTGCACAAAATAGCCGTTCGTGGGCCAAGCCGGTTTGTCAGGGAACCACTGGCAAGGTAGCCCACGACAGCCCCCACGCTTGTTGTGACGAAGGCAGACGTAAATGCCGCTGGCGGAAGTCCCCATTCAACGGCCAAAGTTGGCACAACGAAACTGATGGACGTGGTGTCGAACCCGTCCAATACAATCGTGATGAAGGCAATAATCACAAGACGCCACCGCGCTGCGGCCGACATGGCCGCGCTTGGCGCGCTCAACGCAGAACTATTGATCATGGTTGCTCCTGATAGGCATGGGTTCAAGTGCTGTTTACGCGCAGTCCTCGGGCGTATCCAGGCGCCCCAGAAAATCAACGGCGCCCGAAACCTCGCCGAATCTCATCGTGGCGCGGCACGCCGAACGGAAAGAAGGCCACGGCAACGCGGATGCTTGCGGGTTTCCACTACGAATGTAGGAAATCCAGCTCGCCCGCATGGCAGCGGAAAGAGCTTCCACCTTTTGCGGCTCCATCCCGGCCACCATGGGAGCCTTGTCAAACGCACCCATGGTCCCAAACACGAACGGCAGCTCCAGGCAATGTGTCGACAGGAGATCCTTGTCGGGCGAAGGGTAGGTGAATAGATAAGAGTAGGCCCGCTGCCCTTGTTCACTGGCCTGCAATGCCCATTCCAATGACGGCTTCAGGAACATTTGCTCTGTGGAATAATCCATGAGCAACTGCGCATGCGAAGCGCCGGAGCGCTGCGCGGCGAGCCTCTCTTGATCGGGCGCCGGCATGGGCACCGCCGTCAATGCCGCCAGATCCTGCCTGTAGTAGAAGATATTGCTTTCTTCCTGGGTCGTGCCGATCAACACATCCATTTCACCGGCTGCCCTGCGCATGGCATCATCCATTTTGTCCGGGCTTGGCAAAAAATCGCCGTCAGCCACGGGGATGAATGGCAGCGCCGAAGTGCTTCCAGGCTCGGCCTGCGCCACCACATACTTGAACGCAATCGTTTGCGCATCAAGAATAGCCTCGACCGAAGCCTTGCAAGCTTCCTCGCGGGCGTTGGGTGCGGCATCGTCTATGCCCAGCGCATCAAGAAATACCCGGCCTATCTCCTGTGCCTGATCATTGTCGTACAACACCAGACCCAAAGGCGTGCTCTGTAAAATCGCGCGCTGCGCCAGCGGCACACCGGGCTCTTGCCGCGCCTGCAACAAAGCAATGGAAATGGCGCCAGCCGACTGCCCCATCACCGTAATACTCTCTGGATCGCCGCCAAAGTGGCTGATGTTGTCCCGGATCCATTCCAGCGCGGCAAGCTGGTCACGCAAACCCAGGTTCCCTGGAGAAACGCCCGGCACACAAAGAAACCCAAGCGCGCCAATGCGATAGCCGACGGTGACGACAACGATATCGCCTTCTTGAGAGAGCCTGCCCCCGTCGTACCATGGCAAGGAGCCTCCTCCGGTAATGAATCCGCCGCCATGCAGCCAAACAGCCACCGGCTTACCGGCACCGCCCACTGACGGCGTCCATATCGACAGATGCAGGCAATCCTCGTTCTGAGGCATCTCCACGGGGCCGGTGCACACCTCTATTCGTGAAGGTCTCTGGGGTGGAACAGGGCCAGGCTGCCGCGCATCGCGTTCGCCACTCCATGACTCCGCGGGAGCAGGGGGAGAAAAACGCAATGGGCCTAGCGGTGGCTTCGCATATGGCACGGCGTGAAAAGACAAGACCCCATCGTGGTCGTTGCCACGCAACTTACCCAATGGGATATCCAGAACGATATCTTTGCTGTCCAATGTAGCTCTCTCCTATGATGTTGCGGCAGGGCACTTCCAGGCCCTCTTTCTTCTAATAATGTTTTCATTATTAACATCGCAATCTAATCATCCAGAGCGGATCCACACAAGACATAAAACCCAAACACAAAATCCTGTTTCTGCAACGATGATCCCGCGAAGAGCACCGACGCGCTTAGCCATGGCATCGCTGTATGGCGTGCCTGCCAATCGTTGAGAACTATGGTGACGGGAACCGGGCCCTGCGGCGGCAAACACGCGCTAACGGTTTCGGCCCATAGAAGGCCGTCTTACCCACGTCGTGCCTATATAGCGCCTGGCTGACTCAGGGCGTCAATGCCTGAAATTGCTTTACCAGTTCATTCAGGAATAATTTTCCCGCGATGCTGATATGTCGGCGTGAAGCATATAGCGCATAAATGGAAATGGGAGGCGGCGCCCAGCCCGGCATGACCACGCATAATTGCCCTTGCTCGACATGGCGGCGACATTGAATTTCCGGCAAACGCGCAACGCCGAGGCCGGCGAGCGCCGCCTCGTGAATCATTATCAGGTTGTCGCTGGAAAAGCGGATTCGAGCTTCGAAATCCGCCCGCTCGTTATTCGGGCCCACCAGATGCCACCGCGTAGACTCGTCCGTGCTTCCCCAGCCAATCGCGTCCATCCCCGACAAGGCCTCCGGATGTGCAGGATGGCCGGCAGCCTCGACGACGGCGGGCGTCGCAGCCAATACATATCTGGCCAGCGCCACCCGGTGCACGATCATGTCCGAATCGGGCAGGTCCCTGGCCGATGGCAATAACACCAGGTCGGCATGTTTGGTCTGTGATTCCAGCGTGCCCATGGTCGTAGTCAAGCACAGGCGAACACGCGGGTAAGCCAGCGCGAAATCAGCCGCGACACGGCCAACGACCTCCGTCACCAGCGCAATCGGACAAGCAACGCGCAAGGTACCACCGGGCTCGCCTTGCGTATCGTGCACAAGCGTCATCGCAGCGTGCATTTCCGAGCGGACAATACACCCGTGCTGGTAGAGCTGCTCGCCGATTTCGGTTACCTCGAAGTTGCGGGAGTTGCGCAACAGCAGATTGACGCCAAGCTTCTCTTCGAGAGCCGCAATGCGACGGCTCAATCTCGATTTCGGGACCCCGGTGCGCACACTCGCGGCGCTGAATCCCCCCGCGTCGATGACTTCCACCAGCAGCATCAAGTCATCAGCCGCGCCGGTAAGTTGATTCAGCCGTTCAGGCCCGAACTGTTCAGCACTGAGTCTTTTCGTCATCAATCATCTTTTCAAGATTCAGAGAAAAATACAAACGACAAAAAGCCCTGGCAAGTGATAAACCCACCAGGACTCAATCAAAAATTCAGTGCCGCTTTATTCTCAATGGGTTGTGCATACCCAAATAGTGTAAACCTTGCTTGGCAGGGCGCCCAGCCCACGGGACCGGCACATCTGCATCAAACTCGAACCTGCTTGATACTCGAATGGATGGACAACCCCTCTGCGGTCGGTCATCTCAATCAGTAAACTCGACATCTCGTCTCTCTTCACAAAGCCTAAAAATCCAGAACGTACCGCCGCTGATCCCGACGCAAGGGTCGCAGGAAAACAAGCTTCTGCTTATAGCGGAACTGCAAGCGCTGTATCGATGCTGAACGAGTCGATGATGACAAGCCGCTTGCACAGTTTGAGTCGGTCTTCGCGCAACGACAACTTGTCTTCGTAACGTCCAACCATATACGTGGATGCGCTCCCTTCTTGATCGCACTGCATCACAAGCAGGTTCGCGCCGGCATCAATGCCGCCATCGGGGCATTCATCAACACGTACATTGGTAATGTAGTGACGGAAGTACATGTGGCGATAGGTCAAGGCCTCGTCAATCAACATCGCAACGCGATCCTTCACCATGCCATGTGTATAGCACCCCATCAAGGGCGCCGGCAGGCCCAGGTCGTGGTTCTCGCGAGAAACAATGCGGTAGTCGCACTCATCGGGATTGAAGAAATCGGGCCACTCTGCGTATTTGCCCCGGTTCAACGTATCGGCATAGTCGAAGTAAAAGCGCGCGACACGTTCCTGAAGTGTCATGGTCGTCATACCGGCTCCTGTTGCTGATTGATCCCGGCATCGAGACCGAAAGCCATCATCCGGTGATAATGCCTCCAGAATCCGCGAATGGAGATTTCCTGCGACAGGTAATCCGTATCCTGGATCACCCCAATCCCGCCCATTTCAAGCACGGCATGATCGCCGCTGCGCATCTTCGCGCCCTCTTGCACCAAACGCAAGGCCTCGCCATCCTCCAGGGAAATATAGCCAGAAGGGCCAATGAAATTGACCGATAAAAGACGGCTTTGCAATTGCTCCGGCGTATCGCTCTCGAAACCCAGATAAGTGATGTGCAATTCAACGGCGTCAGGCCCTTTAGGCCGCAAGTGACGCACCGCATAGGTGTTATCGACCTGAGCCAGGATCAGGGTCGGAAACATGGACAAGATCGTTGTCTTGATATTGTCGTCGAGGTCGAGCTTTACCTGCGCCAGCGACGGATCATTCAACTTGAGACCGGGGTTGAATTTGTCCGTGCCGCTATAAGCGGCCGCCAGATCACCCTGGTGCTTGTTATCGTCGGCGCTCAGGATCGAATGGTTCCATGTGTTCTTGCCGTCCTTGTCCATTTTGATGCCACCTTTCATTGCCGGCGTCTGGAGCCCGAACGAAACCTGGAACGTATGCAGCAGAGAACCATGGTAGGGATCGCGCACGTTTTCGTTGTAGAGCTTCCAGTTTCCCGGTATTTTTTGCCGCAAATAGCCGATGACCTTCGGCTTGCGCTGAACCAGCAGACGCTGAATCTGCGACAGGCTATGGGGGCCGAGGTAGTCTTCGAGCGGTTCCGTCTGGTCGCTATAGGTGCCGAAAATCAACCCGCCATACGCCGCGATACGCAAGGTGCGCAAGCCATGGTCTTTCTTGTCGAAAGAGGGCGGCATGCGCATACTGATGAAAGCCACTGACAGCGGCGCCATGGCCCCAAGCGACAACTCCTCCGCGGCCATGGCCGCAGAGGAGCAAAACCCGCAGCAGCCCTCCGGGCCGTTGCTATCGGTCAAGGGACTGTCCAAGCGCTTCGGTGGGGTGCAGGCGCTTCGCAATGTATCGCTTGCCCTGCGCCCGGGTGAAATCCGGGCAATCTGCGGTGAGAACGGAGCAGGCAAGAGTACGCTGGTCAAGGTACTCACTGGCATCGTAACGCCCGATACAGGCACTTTGCACCTGAGCGGCGTTGAATGCCGCTTCAACGGACCGCGCCAAGCGCAGGCCAGCGGCATCAACCTCGTTTCCCAGGAGCTCAGTGTCTGTCCAGACCTGAGCGTCCTGGACAATATCTGGCTCGGCACGATCGGCGTGCCTTTCTTTCACCGACGCCAGCATCTGCGCGAACAAGCGGCACAAACACTGCAGTCCCTGGGGGCCGGCAACATTGGCCTCGACACACCTGTTGCCCAACTGAGCACAGGCGAGCGCCAAATCGTCGAGATCGTACGCATGCTGGCGCGGGACACCCGCGTGCTCATCCTGGATGAGCCGACGGCCACGCTGTCGGATCAGGAGATAGGTCGCGTATTGACCGCCCTGCGCGCCGTAAAGGCCTCGGGCAAGTCGCTTCTGTATATCACCCATCGCATGTCCGAGGTCTTCGATCTCTGCGACACCGCCACCATCATGCGCAATGGGGAAGTCGTAGCTGATCGCAATATCGCGGATCTGGATCGCAATTCATTGATTGAACTCATGCTGGGAAGGCCGCTGGAAGAGATGTACCCCAGCCGCCACGCCAACACCAGCGTATCCGTCGCGCTGTCTTTGCGCGGCCTGCGGATTCCCAAGGTGGCGGGGCCCATTGACCTGGAAGTGCCCGCAGGCCAGATCGTCTGTCTTACAGGCCAGGTCGGCTCGGGGGCCGAAGCCGTCGTGCGTGCAGTTTGCGGCCTCGTCGACAACGCCACGGGCCATGTTCTCGTCGACAACAGTCCAATGCCGCTGGCTCGACCAGAGAAAGCATTCAAGGCTGGTGTTCGCTTCGTTTCCGGCGACCGCGCGGGCGAAGGCATTTTCGTCAGCCAGCCGGTAGCGGGCAATCTGGTCGCAACAAGGCTGCAACGCCGCAGCCGCATGGGCCTGCTCAATCGCATGGCATTGCGAGCCGAAGCCAGCCAGCTCGCCGAGTCGGCCACCATTGACCCAAAACGGCTGAATTCGACAGCGAGCGAACTCAGTGGCGGAAACCAGCAGAAAATCGCATTCGGACGGAACATAGCCGATCCCGATACACGCGTCATCGTCATGATCGAACCAACGCGTGGCATCGACGTCGGCGCGCGAGCCGAAATCTACAAACTCATGCGAACTCTGTGTCAACAAGGATACGGGATTCTCGTGGCATCGACTGATTTTAGCGAAGTGCTGGGCCTGGGCGATGTCATCATCACCATGTACCGCGGTGCAATTGTCGGCCGCTACACCGCTGACCAGGCGACAATGCCGCGCATCGTCGCTGACATCACTCATCCGGAGGCATGATGCCCAACGCCATTTCGTTATCCAGGTCGTCCACCGGCACGCCCACGCAGCGCCGCTTCGAGCCGACCCAATATGCCCGGATCGCCATCGTCCTGGCACTGGCGGCTTTCGCGTTGACCACGCCCGGCTTTCTGACGGAAGCAAGCCTGCGCTCATTGCTGTCCGCCATGTCGTTCGTCGGATGCGTTGCGGTCGGCATGACATTCATCACGATCAGCGGGAACATCATGTCGTTCAGTCTGGGGGCGAGCCTGGCCGCGTCCACGATCGTGTTCGTGGCCACATTGCCGCTTGGCACCTGGACATCATTCACCATAACCCTGCTGTTCGGCGCCGCGCTCAACGCCCTGCAGGGCTGGGTCATCGGCTATTTGCGCGCCAACCCCATCATCGTCAGCATGGCCGCGTTCTCGCTCATCATCGGGATCATGAGCGTGATCACCGACGGAAACGGCCTGTACATCATGGGCACGGAAGCCGTCATATTCAAGCGCAATATGGGGCCGGTGCCCGGCCCGCTAATCGCCTTCCTCGCGTGCGCAGTGGTGGGCCAACTGATACTGAGCTTCACGAATATCGGACGCACCATCATGCTGTCGGGCAGTAATCCATCCGCCCTACTGGCCGCGGGGGTCGAGCCATGGCGCAGCACCACCTGGGCCTACAGCTTTGCCGGCATGTTCACTTCCGTGGCCGCCGTTCTCATCGCTTCGCGCTATGGATCGGGAGACCTCCTGCACGGCGCGGGGTTCGAATACAGCGCTATCAGCGCCGTTCTGGTGGGCGGCACCATGATCCAGGGTGGTCACGGCTCGGTCGTGCGAACCGTGCTCGGCATGTTGATCATTGCGATTTTGCAGGCCATTCTGGTCTTGAGGGGGTTCAGCACCCAGTATCAGCACCTGACGCTTGGCGTCGTGGTATTGATCGTGATCGTTCTGCAATGGAAAAGGAGCCGATAATGCGCAGTCTCTGGAACAATCGCACTGCTCGGCCATATTTGCTACTTGTGATCATGATTGCCGTGTTCTCCGCGCTCGGGGGCGACACCGTACTGACTGTCGCAACGCTGCGCAGTGTGCTGCAACACTTCGCCACACTGGGCCCCGTGGCGCTCGGCCTTGGCCTGACCATTCTTGCGGCAACTTCGACCTCTCGGTTGCGGGCGTAGTGGGGTTGGCCGGCTGCGTCGCCGTACTTGCCGGCGGAACCTATCCCGTGGTGGGCGTGCTGGCCGCCGTCGCCATAGGCGCGATTTTCGGAATCGTGCAGGGCACGATCATCGTGCGCATGAACCTCAGTTCGATCGGCGTAACGCTGGGTGGACTGCTGACGGCCACCGGCCTAGCCTACGTCGCAACCGGCAACCAGGAAATACGGCTGGCGAACGCGAATATCCCGCCGATCATGGATGATCCGCTAATCGGCCCGATGTCATTGCGCTTCCTGGTGACGCTGGCGATGTTCGCAGTCGCCGCCATCGCCGTAGCTCGCACCCGGGCAGGCCGCGATCTGCTCGCAGCCGGCAGCGACCCGAAAGCAGCGCTGGTGGCAGGTGTACCGGTCAATCGCGTCATTATCATCGCGTTTATGCTAGCCGGCATCTGCACGGCGCTCGGAGGCGCACTGCTGAGTTTCAGCCTGGCCGCAGCATCGCCATTGCCCCTGTCCAACACGCTGGTGCCGGCAGCGGCGGCGGCCATTATCGGCGGCGTCTCGCTGCGCGGTGGCCGAGGCAACCCTTTAGGCATCGCTGGCGGGGTGCTGGTGCTGTCGGCGCTGCAATCATGCCTGACTGCATTGCGCGTCGAACCCTTCGTACAGGACATCGTCACAGGAGGAGTCTTGTTTCTTGTCGGCATCATGGACGGCGCGGAACTTCGGCGCCGGCTCAACGACGTTTATCGACGCGCCGGACGCGGAGCATTCCGCCGGGGCGCGCCCTTGGCGTAGAACAGCCAAGCGAGCATTCAAGAAAGCCGCCCCCCTCAACCAGCCTTTGCGGTTGGGGGGGCCGATTTTTCGAACACGAAATATCCAAAAACCCGATATTACAGTGGGTTGGAGAGTAGACAGGCCGTTTAGCTTCGCCCAAAATTTCCCTGGCTAAGCAGCACAATAAGCCTGCATGAGATGGGTCGGTGCCGTAGGGAAGGCAAACCGCAGACGCCCGTCCTGCACCAACGATCGCAAATAATGTAAACGTAATGCATCTGGGTCGCGCGATACCAATGCCGCAATGCAATTGCCTGTCACGTAGTGACCAGTACACAGGCGAATAATGATCGACTCCATCTCGGCCTTGCTTATTTTCTTCTTGCCTCGGGGGGTTGCCGCCAAGCTTTCCAATTGTGCTCGAAATGTCGGAGCTAGCAGATCCAGAGAGTCGATAACCGGCATATCCAGTTGCTCACTGATAAGACGGCCATTTTCATCTCTTTGATTTTTATCGTTTTTTTCCTCTTCCAAAGGTGAATTACTGTCGACGACCAACGGCAAATGTAGGGAGCTCGGATCCAAATGTAGGGAGCTCGGATCCAAATGTAGGGAGCTTGCTCCAAATACCTCCTCCGGCTTCGGAATAGCCGCGCCGGGCAAGCAATACACAGCTCCCCTGCCCGGGTTATGACCCTCCAGAAAGCCATCTCTGACCAGGGTCTGTAACAAACGCGTCGCATCCACAGGATGCAGAGTCGTCATTTCCATGACTCGGGCATGTGTCACTGTCTTTTCTGAGGCTGCCGCCGCCAGAATCAGTCGCTCATTACGCTCTAGCCTATCAAACTTCACACCGAACAACGTACGCAGATCCGCCAACAACGCCTGAGGAAGCAAATCGACCATGCGCAACTCAAGCAAGGTCTGGTTATAAGGCTCGATACGCTCGTACAGCGCCGGTGGGCGCCAATGCTGCTCCGCCCAACCATCATAAATCTTTGGGATACCCGAGCCGGCCTGCTCTCCGACCCCAACAAAGCGAAACATTTTGTGCAAGGTACGATTGCGGCAATCGTGTTCTCCTCCACGAATGGCGATTTCAGGAGGAATTCGCATCAGGCCTGGATTACGAAAGCCGAACATATCCGGACGCTTCACCACCAGCACAGAAGCACGCTCAGAATAATCTGCGTGAACAAGCACATTGGCTAACGCCTCGCGCAGGGCTACATGCACGGGGGTTTCGTCCTTGCGCTCGCCCTGCTCCAAAGAAAACGGCACCTTCAGGTCTTCAGTTAACTTCAGATAAACCTTGCGGTAGAAATCATACAAATTACCGGACCATTTACCGTCCAAAGTGACTCGATCCATCCACCGGCGCTCGATTTTGGCTTCAGGGCGCTCCTGGTAATCGAGCATATAGTTGGGCAACGCTTCCTGAATGGAGGACATCCAGCCAAACATCAACAATCCGGCCAGCGTAAGACCGTTTTCACCCGTTTCACGATCTTGCCGCCAACCTCCGATTCGGGACAAAAAACTCTCGTCATCCAAGGTGCTCCAAGGATGTCCAGGATCACGGTTGGCAAACACCTGGCGATAAGAGCGTAGCGTCTCTAGGCACAAATCCGCTTGCCCATATCCTGGCAATATCCGATCGTCCCGACTATCTTCCAACTGCTCGGCAAGCATGCGCTTGACGTCTTCCTCGAGCAATCGCCGATCACCTTCATTACGCCGTATGTACGTATTGCCAAGCGGGTTGCCCCGCAGGTACACCGGCCGCTGCTTACGGTCTGCACGTGGAATTCGGATGACGAGCAGGTTCCCCTCTGGTAACGCCAACTCCGTCACATCCGCATCCACAAGCAGATTAACGCTGATTTTCTGTGGATTCTGAAGGCTGTTAAACAAATCCGTGCGCACCTTCGCAATATTGGTCACGCCCTCTACGCTGAAAGCACCGTTATTTTCGCGCAACCCCAGTACCACAACACCGCCGCCTGTATTAGCAAAGGCGCTATAAGTAGGCCAGAAATCTTCTGGTAAAGCACCCTGCCCATTTCGTCCCAGTGCAAGCTTGCACTCCAAGTCCACAGACTCGCGTAGCAATTGAATATCAGTCAGAGATTGAATATCGGGCAAGATCATGAGGCAGAGTTCAGTTAGCTTAATGACCAGAGTTTGCCAGAGAAAGCACGGTATTGCAGACGGGTGAATAATGTATCCAGCTTCCTCGCACTTTCCGGCATTTCGTGTTTCTGCTTCCTTACCGCATGAACATAACGCAGGAACTTTTGCTGCAAAACGCTTGGCAGAACAAGCAATTTGATTAAGCCGACTTCGTTGGTGCAGACGTTGATATCGGCCATGCCGACGATGCTCTTGCACATATTACGCACAATGGCTTTCCCCAGACAGAATTCAGAAATATATTCTGGGATGCTGCCTTCTTGACACGGCCACGAACCAAATATCCAGCATGCAGCGCCCCTCCAACTCCCGAGACTGTCGCCATAAACTTGACATGAAACTCGTCTGAAATCCGCTCATAACAAGCGCTGCTTGACTGACCAGCCACCACCTCTGGCAATGAACAAGTAAAAATCCCAGTAAGCACAAAGCTTACCGGGATCTTGTTTACAAATAAATCCAGGTCGGATCTAGAACGGAATATCGTCGTCCATGTCGGCCAGGTTGGCGGCCGGCGCGGCTTGGGGAGCCGCAGGACGGGGCTGGGCCGGGCGCTGGCTGCGCTGCTGCTGGGGCGCCGAGGAGTAATCACCGCCGCCGCCCATGGAGGCGTCGCCGCCTTCGCGGCCGCCCAGCATTTGCATTTGATCGGCGACGATTTCGGTGCTGTAGCGGTCGGCGCCGGTATCTTTGTCTTGCCACTTGCGGGTCTTGAGGCGGCCTTCGACGTACACCGAACGGCCCTTGCGCAGGTATTCGCCGGCGATTTCGGCCAGGCGGTTGTAGAACACCACGCGGTGCCATTCGGTTTCTTCGCGGCGCTCGCCCGAGGCCTTGTCCTTCCATTGCGAGGTGGTGGCGATGGAAACGTTGCAGATAGCTGCGCCATCGGGGCTGTAGCGAACTTCGGGATCCCTTCCCAGATTACCGACGAGAATGACTTTGTTGACTGAGGCCATGGTGGAATTCCTAAATTTTGAAAAATCGTGATGTTCTTATTATCGTTGATAAAACCGTAATTGACAGTTTAAACCAGCAGCCACCGCAGTTCTACGCAGTCACACTTTTATCCTGCCGGAAGCCGCGCGCGGTCAGGAACCAGATGAACGCCAGGGCGGCCGCGGCCAGGAACACCTTGGATTCGCCGTGCGAGACCAGCAGGCCGCCACAAACACCGCCGGCAAACACCCCCAGGGACTGGGCGGTGTTGTAGAACCCCAGGGCCAGCCCCTTGAACTCCGCCGGCGCCACGCGCGACACCAGCGAGGGCTGCAGGGCCTCCAGGATATTGAAAGCAATGAAGAAGCCGACGAACATCACCACCGTCGAGCCGAAACCCTTGCTGGCCAGCGGCATGAGCGCCAGCACCACGACCAGGCCGGCCACGGCGATTTCCAGCGCCACTTTGTGCGCATGGCGCGTTTCCGTATAGAAAACGGCGGGCACCATCAGCACGAAGGAAAGCAGGATGACAGGTAAATACACTTCCCACAGGTGCTCGGAATCGTAGCCGCCCAGGCGCGCCAGCAAGCCGGGCGCCACGACGAAAATGGACATCAGGATGAAGTGCAGACAGAAAACGCCGAAGTTCAGGCGCAGCAGGTCGCTGTGCGTCAGGACGTCGCGCGGGCGAACCTGGACAATGGGCGTCTCGGCGCGCGGCACCGCCGGCACCACGACGGCCGCGATCAGCAGGCAGACAAAACCCAGCAGGCTGATGGCCCAGAACAGACCCGACAAGCCGAACTCGCCCACCAGCAGGGGCGAAAGCACCAGCGACACCGCAAACGACAAACCAATGGAGCCACCCACCATGGCCATGGCGCGCGTGCGCACCTCGGGCCGGGTGGCATCGGCCACCCAGGCCGTAATGGCGGCGGAAATGGCGCCCAGGCCCTGGACGACGCGGCCCACGACAATCCAGTCGATATTCGACGCCAGGGCGCAGATCACGCCGCCGACAATGAACAGCACCATGCCGCACACAATGACCGGGCGCCGGCCAAAGCGGTCCGAGGCCATGCCCAGGGGAATCTGCATGATCGCCTGGGTCAGCCCGTAGGCGCCCAGCGCCAGACCGACCTTGGCCGCGTCGTTGCCGCCCGGAATGGTGGTGGCCGCCACGGCAAAAATAGGCGTCAGCAGGAACAGACCCAGCATGCGCGCGGCGAACAGCAAGGCCAAGGTCACGCTGGCCTTGCGCTCCACCGGCGTCAGTTTCAGCCTGACCCGCGCCCTTGGGCGATGGGCGCCATGTGTGCCATGTGTGCCATGTGTTCCGTTGGGATTGCTCATGAATAAAGAAGCCTTACATTAATTACGCCTGTGCGACTGCGCACGAAACAGCGCTGCGCGCTATAGTAGCAAGTTAGCCTTTGAAAAACCTGAAAGAACCTGATGGACGCGATTCGCATCCGGGGCGCCCGTACGCACAACCTCAAGAATATTTCCGTAGACCTGCCCCGCCACAAGCTTGTCGTGGTAACGGGTCTTTCCGGCTCGGGGAAATCGTCGCTGGCGTTCGATACGCTGTATGCCGAAGGCCAGCGGCGCTATGTGGAAAGCCTGTCGGCCTATGCGCGCCAGTTCCTGCAGCTCATGGACAAGCCCGACGTCGACCTGATCGAAGGCCTGTCGCCGGCGATCTCCATCGAGCAGAAGTCCGCCGGCCACAACCCGCGCTCCACCGTGGGCACGATTACTGAAATCCACGACTACCTGCGCCTATTGTACGCGCGGGTCGGAACCCCTTACTGCCCCGACCACGGCCTGCCCCTGCAGGCGCAAAGCGTCAGCCAGATGGTCGACAAGGCCATGGCCTGGGCACCCGACACGCGCCTGGCGATCCTTGCCCCGGTTGCGCGCGCGCGCAAGGGCAGCTACGAGGACGAGTGCGCCAGTCTGCAGGCGCAGGGCTTCGTGCGCCTGCGCGTCGATGGCGAAATGGTCGAGATCGACCGCCTGGAGCCCCTTAAAAAGACCGAGAAGCACGATCTGGACGTGGTCATCGACCGCCTGCGCGTCAGGCCCGAAAGCCAGCAGCGCCTGGCCGAAAGCTTCGAAACCGCCATCAAGCTGGCCGACGGCCGGGCGATCGCTCTCAATATGGACACCGGCGAGGAGCAGGCGTTTTCCAGCCGCTACGCCTGCCCCGTCTGCCAGCACAGCCTGACCGAGCTCGAGCCCAGGCTATTCAGCTTCAACAACCCCGTGGGCGCCTGCCCCGCCTGCGACGGCCTGGGCCACGTGGATTTCTTCGATCCCAAGCGGGTCGTGGCGTTTCCGGGGCTCAGCCTGGCCAGTGGAGCCATCAGCGGCTGGGACAAGCGCAACGCCTTTACGCACACCCTGCTTACCAGCCTGGCCGCGCACTATGGGTTCGAACTGGAAACCCCCTTCGAGGAATTGAGCGAAGAGGTCCAGAACCGCGTGCTCTACGGCTCGGGCGAAGAAGAAATCGCCTTTCTCTACCTGAACGAGAAAGGACGCAGCACCGTCAAGAAACATCCCTTCGAAGGCGTCATTCCCAATCTGGAGCGACGCTGGCGTGAAACCGACTCGAGCGCCGTGCGCGAAGAGCTGGGCAAGTACCGCCACACCAAGACCTGTCCGGAGTGCCAGGGCTCGCGCCTGCGCGTCGAGGCGCGCAACGTGCTCATCGGCAACGAGCCGGGCGAGTTCCAGCGCCACGGTCGCCCCATCTACGAGGTCGAAGCCCTGTCGCTGGCCGCCTGCCTCACCTGGTTCCGCGAGCTCGAGCTCAGCGGGGCCAAGAAGGAAATCGCCGAGCGCATCATCCGTGAAATCGAAGCCCGGCTGCAATTCCTGAACAACGTAGGCCTTAACTACCTGTCGCTGGACCGCAGCGCCGACACGATATCGGGCGGCGAGGCGCAGCGCATCCGGCTGGCCAGCCAGATCGGCTCGGGCCTGACCGGCGTCATGTACGTGCTGGACGAGCCTTCAATCGGCCTGCACCAGCGCGACAACGACCGCCTCATCGAAACCCTGCAGCACCTGCGCGACCTGGGCAACAGCGTCATCGTGGTCGAGCACGACGAAGACATGATCCGCTCGGCCGACTTCATCATCGACATGGGCCCGGGAGCCGGCGAGCATGGCGGGCGCATCGTGGCCCAGGGCTCGCCGCAGGAGCTGGCGCAGAACCCCGAGTCGCTCACCGGCCAGTACCTGACCGGAACCCGGCGCATCGCCATACCGCCGCGCCGGCCCGTCACCCCCGACCTGCCATGGCTGCGCCTGGAGGGCTGCACGGGCAACAACCTGAAGTCCGTCAACCTGGCGCTGCCGGCCGGCCGCCTGATCTGCATCACCGGCGTCTCGGGCTCGGGCAAAT